>CAZEDO010000009.1:0-37132 GCA_964511085.1 uncultured Lentimicrobiaceae bacterium | reverse complement strand
GCCTGCGCTCGCTTTCCAATGAACAAATAAGTGAATTATTTCTTTTTGCCCGGCAGATAACAGATGTTTTACTTGCTTATTATAAAGCAGGGGCCTTTGATTGGTCCATTCAGGATAACGAAGCAGCCGGACAAACTATTCCTCATCTTCATTTACATATCATCGTTCGCCATCCTGCCGATCTTAATGCACCTGGTGATTGGTATCCGTTAATTGATAACCAGAGCAAAAATGGCAGTTCTGACAGACCTGCACTGGATGCTATCGAATACTCGAACGTGGTAGAAAACCTCAGTAGAGTATACAAAGAAATGAAATAATATAAACGAGCTTTACAAGGTTATAAAGAATAGTGATACACCGGACACTGCGAGCACAGCACCCAATACTTCACGAAGTGTCAGCTTTTCCTTATTCAATATAACTGCCGGGGCAATAATCAATACCGGTACGATAGACATAATTGTAGAAGCTATTCCTGTACTGGTATGCTGTATTGCCATTAGTGAGAAAGAGACCCCCAGAAAAGGTCCAAAAAAAGCTCCTAATGTAAGCCGCTTCATCGCTGGAATATGGCGAAGGGCCCCACGCACACTGCTCCATTGGCCAAGGAAGAAAAACACAAGGGTAAACCCTACAACACCTGCCAATACCCTTATCTGGGAAGCAGCAAATGCATCATATTCCTGCATTCCCAGTTTACTAAGAACCAGACCTATTCCCTGGCCTGCAGCACCGCCAAAAGCCAACAACAGCCCTGTTAAAGGATAATTAAAACGCACCTCTTTTTTTCGGGAAGATGCTGTCTTAGGTGTTCTATTGAGCACTACAATGGCTATGCCAATTAAAGTGAGAGTCATACCAGCGGTATTCTGCATAGAGAACTTCTCGTCCAATATCAGCCAACCCGTGAGCGCGGCTATGGGAGGCGATAACGACATTATAAGCATGGAAGTACGTGCGCCAATTACCACAAAAGCCTGGAATAAACATAAATCACCAATCACAAAACCAACCAGACCCGAAAGAGCCAACCATCCCCAGCTATGAAAACTGGCATCAGTGGGAAACAGAAACCCGCGACTGAACAAATTATATAAACTCAAAAAAACAAAGGCAATGCAAAGCCTGATTATATTAACCGCAAGTGAACCAACTTTTTTACTTGCTGATTCAAAAGCCAATGCTGTGATCGTCCAAAAAACAGCAGTGAGTAAAGCGGAAAATTCTCCGAAATATGACCCCATCCGGCAATATTAATAAAAAATACATGAGTCGATGGCTTAAAGTAGCGAATTCAATTCACTATTGTGTATTTCCTTGGAACAAGATTAATCTTCTTTCAACGTAAATAATTGCAAATATGAACTTTATGACTGTTTTAATTACAATTAACCCCATTAAAGAATTTTTTTTTTCTTCTGCCTTTCATTTAATTGATTTTCCTATATTTGATTCCCCTACTTTCTTTTGTACATGCTTTTCGACGACACTTATAAAACCCTGGAGGCCACTTGTAAAGGATTGTATAAAGAGAAGGGCAGCCGGTTTATTTCGTTTGCAATTCCAGTTACGAATGAGGCAGACGTGAAAAAGGAGTTGGAAACTCTTCGGCAGAAATACCATGACGCGCGTCACCACTGCTACGCGTATATGCTGGGATTCAATAAAGATGCCTATAGGGCAAATGATGATGGTGAGCCATCAGGGACGGCTGGCAGGCCAATCCTGGGGCAAATTACAGCGAACGATCTCACAAATACACTTGTAGTGGTTATTCGTTACTTTGGAGGTGTCAAATTAGGGGTAAGCGGGCTTATATTTGCTTATCGGAAAGCTGCAGGGGAAGCTATCGAACAAGCATCAATAGTTACACGTATAATAAGTGATGTGTATGAACTCGAATTCAACTATGCAGCTATGAATGATGTGATGCGGATTATTAAAGAAGAAAGTTGTACAATTCTATCAACCGAATTTGAACTTCAAAATAAATTAACTATATTGACGCGAAAAAGGGTCTCTAACCTTGTTTACGAGAAATTTCAAAAAGTAAATGCACTAACAGTTAAATATTTAAAGACAATCTAATCCAACTACTTTGCTTCTTATTATTATTTTGCCGGATTATGCCATATAGTGAGAAAATAGTGTAAATGCAAGTAATAAATATTTTTTTTTTAAACTATTTTGAGTACACTTTTGTTGAAAGATTTAGAATAACAATTCTCCTACCGCTACAAGACGCATTTTCAGCACATGGAATGCTGTAAACTAAATAGATAAGTTCAGGATTACTATCTCTATTAACGATAAATAAGTACAACCGAATGAAAGAAGCTTACGAAGAAGTTTGGGACAGTTGTCTGCTGGTAATAAAAGACAATCTGAACTACCAGAACTTCAGAACATGGTTTGCTCCGATTAAACCCGTCAAGCTCGATAACAACGTTCTGACAATACAGGTTCCAAGCCAGTTCTTCTACGAATGGCTTGAGGAACACTACATCAGCCTGCTCAAAAAAACCATCCGTAACGAGCTCGGAATTGGTGGGAGGCTTGAATACAGTATTGTTATGGATGGGTCATTCAATAACGATCCTTATACTATCAAAGTGCCGACAAGTAACAAACGAGCGATAAACAATCCTTCTGTTGCCATGCCATTAAACATTAATGGCGGAGGATCCAAGGATATTCCAAATCCTTTTGTAATACCAGGCCTTAAAAAGCTTCAGGTGCATTCTCAACTTATCGAATCATATTCATTTGATAATTTTGTAGAAGGCGACTGCAACCGACTGGCCCGGTCAGCAGGTTATGCTGTGGCCAGCAACCCCGGAAAAACTTCTTTCAACCCTTTGTTTATCTATTCCAACGTTGGGCTTGGAAAAACTCATCTTGTTCATGCTATTGGTATTCAAGTAAAGAATGAATTCCCTGATAAAACCGTTCTCTATGTTGCTACCGAACAATTTACACAACAGTTCATTGATGCCGTAAGGAACAATAATCACAATGATTTTGTACATTTTTACCAGATGATCGATGTGCTCATCCTGGACGATATCCAGTTCCTGGCTGGCAAAGAAAAAACTCAGGACGTTTTCTTCCATATATTCAACCACCTCCATCAGAACGGCAAGCAAATTATTATTACTTCTGATAAAGCTCCGGTAGAACTTAAAGGTATGGAGCCAAGACTACTTTCGCGTTTCAAATGGGGACTTGCCGCTGACCTTCAGGTTCCCGACCTTGAAACAAGAATTGCCATACTCTATAAAAGACTTTACAAAGACGGTATTGAAATGCCACACGACGTTATTGAATACCTTGCTTACAGCATAAGTTCGAACGTTCGTGAACTCGAAGGTGCTCTTATTTCTCTTATGGCGCAATCATCCCTTAACAAGAAAGCTATCACAATTGATCTGGCAAGGCAGATGATAGATAAATTCGTTAAAAATACTACCCGCGAAATTTCTATTGATTTTATTCAGAAGATTATCTGCGACTATTTTAACATCCCGGTGGACCAAATAAACTCAAAAACCCGCAAACGCGACATAGTCCAGGCGCGACAGTTAGCCATGTTCTTTTCAAAAAAACACACAAAATCATCATTGGCTACCATAGGCCTGCATTGCGGCAATAAGGACCATGCCACGGTGCTTCATGCCTGCCGTACTGTAAATAACCTGATTGAGACTGATAAACAGTTCAGACTTTACGTAGATGAAATTGAGAAGAAGATCAAAATCTAAGTTTGAGCCTCTTTTAAAGATAAAACCGCCGCATAGTTTGCTGGCGGTTTTTTTTAACTTTGCTTCAAACTGATTCAAATGAAAATACTCATGGTTTGCCTGGGTAATATCTGCCGTTCTCCACTGGCAGAGGGTATTCTACAGCAAAAAATTGATTTTTACGGAATTAACGCCGAAGTGGAGTCGGCTGGCTTTGAACCTTTTCATACCGGAGATCCGCCTGATGAGCGCGCTATAAAAATTGGCCATAACAACGGAATTGATATTTCGGGACATCGCGCACGTATGTTTCAACTATCAGACTTCGAGCGCTTCGATCGAATATATGTTATGGATGACAACAACCACAACGACGTGATGCGAAAAGCCCGAAATGAAGCTGACAGAATGAAAGTCGATTATATCCTCAATACGATACATCACGAAAGAAATGGAGTTATTCCTGACCCATATTACGGTGGATTTCGCCATTTTGAAGAGGTATTCGATTTACTTAACCAGTGCTCTGAAGCCATTGCAAAAGAACTTCAGAAAGGCTAATGAACCGGGATTCACTATTAAACTTTTCAGGAATAATTAACTCCGGAATAAACCATTTTCGAAATTTCGTATTGGCTGATTTACAAAAAGAATAACTCGCAAACTTAACCCTCAAGTATTAACACATGTTTCCAACCCCGGAAATAATTGAAGCAGCTCACCGGCGGATACACCCATACATGCATCGAACGCCTCTGCTTACAAGCCGGGCTATTAATGAAATGACCGGAGCCGAACTAGTGTTTAAATGCGAAAACTTTCAAAAAGCAGGTGCATTCAAGTTCAGGGGAGCAACCAATACTGTATTCAGCCTTTCGGAAGGCGAAATGCAAAATGGCGTAGCAACTCATTCCTCCGGCAATCATGCTGCTGCCCTGGCTCTGGCAGCAAGCTTAAGGGGAATTAATGCATATATTGTGATGCCTTCCAATTCGTCAAAAGTTAAAATAGCTGCTGTAGAACTCTATAAAGGAGTCATCACTTTTTGCGAACCATCCCTTCAGGCAAGGGAAGATACGCTGGCAGAAGTGCTGCTAAGAACAAATGCAATCGAAATACATCCATACAACGATTACAGGATAATTGCCGGGCAAGCCACTGCTGCAAAAGAATTGATAGAAGAAGGCGGACAGTTCGATATTATTATGGCCCCTGTTGGCGGAGGAGGCCTGTTGAGCGGAACTGCTCTTTCTGTGCATTATTTTTCGCCATACACACGGGTAATTGCTTCTGAGCCTATGCAAGCAGATGACGCATACCAGTCGTTTTACCAGAAGCGTTTCGTACCATCAATAAACCCTAATACAATAGCCGACGGACTGCGTACTTCACTGGGAACATTAACCTATCCGATTATTCAGGAATATGTTCATCAGATAGTTAGGGTATCAGAAGAAGCTATTGTATGGGCCATGCGGATTATATGGGAACGGATGAAGATTATCATTGAACCATCATCGGCTGTGCCGCTTGCCGCATTACTCGAAAACGCTTTTGAGCATAAGGATTTACGTATTGGAATTATTTTGTCGGGAGGTAATGTGGATTTGGATGAGTTGCCTTTTGCTAAGAAATAGTGTATCGAGTTTGGAGTTTGGAGTGCCTAAAGTATGGAATTATGGATAACAAGGAGTTTAGTAAGCAGTTAGAGAACAGAACTAAAGCATTTGCTTTGACGGTTATCAGATTATCTGCTTCTCTACCTAATATTCCGGAAGGTAAGGTAATTAAATATCAAATTGCAAAATCAGGTACCAGCATAGGTGCAAATTACAGGGAAGCCAACAGAGCTAGAAGCAAAGCAGATTTCTTGAATAAAATTAAGATATGCGAAAGTGAGGCGAGTGAATTGCGAAGCAATCATGAATGCCTCTAAAAATTATTAATACATGAATAAACTGTTTATTGGTTAGAACTCATTGCAGATTTAGATTGGGTTGAATCTCAGAATATTAAAACGGTTTATACCGAGGCGAATGAATTGCTTGCAATATTTACTTCAATTGGAAGGAAACTGAAATTATAGACACTTTTAACTCTAAGTACTCCAAACTCCAAGTACTTTAGGCACTTATTAAATCATATGCTACTAAAAGGAAAACTATACCTCATACCCTCACTTCTCGGGCCAGGTGATTCAATCCGTTCCCTGCCTGAATTTAATATGCAGATTATCTTGCGGCTGAATGAATTTATTGTGGAGGAAGAACGTACCGCCCGTCGTTTTATGCGGAGCATAGGTTACACCAGGTCCTTTGATGAAGTTAGGCTGCACGTGCTCAACGAGCATACCAAAACCGACGATACGTCACCTTACTTAAAATCGGCCAGAGAAGGGCTCGATATTGGCTTGCTATCGGAAGCAGGCGTACCATGTATCGCTGATCCGGGAGCTACTATTGTGCGGCAGGCTCACCTTGCCGGGATAACTGTTGTTCCGCTTGTAGGTCCGTCCTCACTCCTGCTGGCGCTGATGGCATCCGGAATGAACGGGCAGCACTTCACATTCCATGGCTACCTTCCTGCCAAAACAGACGAACGCGCAAGAAAGTTGAAGATGATTGAGAAAGATGCCTGCTCGCAGCATGCAACACAACTGTTTATTGAAACACCCTACCGCAATATGTCAATGCTTGAATCTATCCTTCAGCATTGCCAGCCCTCCACCCTGCTCAGCATTGCCTGCGACCTTACACTGGAAACAGAATTTATAGCCACACGCACCGTGGCTGAATGGAAGAAAAATTTACCTGTTTTGGGTAAGCGGCCGGCGGTGTTTTTGTTGGCGGAAGGGTATTAGGTTTTTAAACTTAACCGCAGAGAACGCAGAGAAAATTCGCGGAGGATATTCCTGCAAACCCATTCAATTACTTATTCTTTCTTTTTTCTCAGCGGTTCTCCGCGTCTCCTCTGCGAATTCTGCGGTTTATTTCCTAATAATTCTCTTTCTGAAATCCCCATTCGCGGATAACACTTTTCCACTCGTCGGGGTAGTTGCCTTTGAGCACGTTGATAAGGGCATTGTGCGTTTTCACGATGCTTTTTCGCAGTTCGTTTTTTGCGCCTACCTTTTGTGAAACGGTACCGGCGGTTACCGAGGCATTTTTCAGAAGTGCATCAAAACTTGCCTGTGAAGCCTTCCCAGATTTCTCGTCCATAAACCCGTTGGCGGTGCAGGTAGCAATGGCGAGGGCGAGGGCTTTGCTGCGTTTATCGTGGTGGTGGGGGATAACAGTTTTTTTGCCCACCCGCTCAATAGAATACTTCCTGATGAACTTGCTGCTTTATGAACTTTATGAACTTTCTACTTGATGAACTTTCTACTCCCTTATCTATTGTTTTACTATTTTTTTCAGAGCAATACCTTTCTCAGTTGTTGCTTTTATAAGATAAATTCCGGCAGGCAAATTTCCTATATCAATTGAGGTTTCGTTTAGGTGGCTTTTTACAGTTTTACAAATCTGGCCTTGAATATTCAAAATCTCAATGGTAGCTTTTTGTGGCAGAACAACAGTAATTTTATCAGTTGCCGGGTTTGGATAAACGGATACGGAAAGATGATCTGTGATTTCAATTGAAGAATACACCTGGCACATCCCGGTCACCTGCAAAGGAACATTGCTGTTTATTATAGTTCCATCTCCAAGTTCACCATTGCCATTGCTTCCCCAGGCCCAGGCCGTGCCGTCATTTTTCCTGGCAAGAGAATGAGATTCTCCTGTAGCAATGTCAGTAATGCCAGTAATTGAAGTTAAATGAACGGGAACAGCGCTAAATGTGGTATTTCCATTTCCAAGTTGACCATATTGATTTCCTCCCCAGGTCCAAATAGTGCCATCATTTTGCCTGGCAATAGAATGGCTCCTTGCTGCTGCAATGGAGGTGATGCCGGTTATTGAAGTTAAAGGAACCGGAACATTGCTATCAGTCGTACTTCCATTTCCAAGCTGGCCGCTGTTATTGTAACCCCATGCCCACACAGTACCATCATTTTTGAGGGCAAGGGCATGAAAATATCCACCTGAGATAGCGATAATACCTGTTAGAGAACTTACAGGAACAGGAACATTGCTAGCTGTGTTGGTTCCATTTCCAAGTTCACCATCATCATTGAACCCCCAGGCCCAGACAGTGCCATCCTTTTTAATGGCAAGCGAGAAATTTGTACCTGCTGCAATGGCAATGATGCCACTGAGAGAAGTTATATGAATTGGGACTAGGCTACTGGTATTTGTTCCGTTTCCAAGAGCCCCTTCACCATTAAATCCCCAGGCCCATACTGTGCTGTCATTTCTTAGTGCTAGTGAATGATATCTTCCTCCTGCAATGGCTTTGATACCCGTGAGAGAAGTAATGGCAACAGGAACATTGCTATTGGTGTTGGTTCCATTTCCCAGTGCTCCATTGTCATTAGAGCCCCATGCCCATATTGTACCATCATTTTTGAGGGCAAGGGAATGCCGGTCTCCACAGGCCACAGAGGTGATACCAATGAGGGAACTCACTGCAACGGGAACATGACTGTCAGTATTGGCCCCATTCCCCAACTGACCAAGGTTATTGTAACCAAAGGCCCGTGCAGAGTTATTATCGCAAACTGCAATAGTAAACGCTCTCCCTCCTGCAAGAGGCTGTGCATTTGTTGTGCTGCTCAAGCCGAAAATAACGAGCAATGTGATAGCGTAAATTGCTTTTTTCATGTTGATGCATTTTAGAGTTAATATTCATTTTAAATCGTCATATATTTCTGGATTTTCTCGTTACTCCATTTTCATAGTGTTTTCTACACTTCACTTTTATGATTAAAGATATTTTCAGGAATTGTTATGTCTTTCTATCGGTGCTGTTGTCTATTTAATGCTTGCTCATAGCGGATGGTAGCTTTACGTTTAGTCGGATCAGATGTAATAACTTGTCTAAACGCATACTGTTTATTAATTGCTCAAATGTTTATTTTCCCAATGCCCCCCACCATAACAGAAAAATGCTGTTGCGGTACATTTTATTTTATTTTTGCGATGTCTATGTTCTTCGGAATGCCTTGCGGAAACCTTGCAAACATTTTTAATTTGTCGTAATTCATGTCTTTGGCACTGTATTGAAAGGCACTTTCGCCACTTGCTGTCACAGATATTGTTACGATGAGGTGCAATGGAAGTGTAAGAAGTGAATAAACTCCATGAATGAAAGGTAACACTATTCCTAACGGCATCGTCCATCCATAATGTTTTGGTTTGGCATAACGCAATTTAAACCGTTCAACATCTTTTATCAGAACTGTTATACATTTGTTTTCAGATTTAGTTAATACTACAATTGTATTGCTGTCGATAGTTATTAACTCGCCAGTAATAATTATGTCTGTCTTTCTATCTATTTTTATAAAGGAGCCGTATGGATTGACGTCTATTTTGTCAGAAAAAGGTAAGTAACGAGGTGATGTGCAGCTGCTGATAATAACTGCTAATAATCCCATTAAGAATATATTAGTTCTCATAGTATGAAAATGTTTTAGTATCAATTTTTGAATTCCAAAAATCTTGCTCCATTGTGCTTTCATACCGTTTATAATCTTTGGCTTCTTCTTTTAAATATCCTCTCGGATTATAAACCATTTGTTTCAGTTTCATTAAATCTTGATCCTTTATCCAATGCTTACGCATCCATTCCAAGTAGTATCCTTTTGAATAAAGAAATAATTCATAATCGCAATTCTTGTCCGGAAGAACAAAGTTGAACTTATATTCGCTACCGGGCATAGAAATCAAATATTTGTCAGGATTATTTATTGCAGTCAATGCTGTATTATCAACTTTACCCTTATTTAATATACTACATGGTGAAATCTCAAAAGGTTCAATTTTTTCTTTAATATTTGTAAGCGCTAAATAATCAATACGCCAGAGTCCTTTGTTCATAACAAGTTTTAATCTGATTTTTGAAATTGCAGAAGTACTTTTGAGAGGAAGAATTTGTCGGTTAATTGCAATCGGACCTGTTTCGAATAACTCATTTTGTAATTCCCAAATATTTTTTTGCTCATTCCATAAAAAGACAATAATATTTCCAAGCTCCTTTGTTGTTGCATCAAATTTATTTCTCATTTTTTTATCAGTTTCTAATATTGAAAAAACATCTCCAACATTATTGCCCATATAGCCCATAGAAGAGTAGAATAAATATGTAGTCATTAAAGTTTGACGGAAATTTACAATAAGACCTAAGTTAGCATAGCTTTTAACGTTGTCAAAGTCCACATAAATTTCTTCTTTTCTGCTTAAATTAGTTTCATCAGAAAGACTAAATCGTTCTTGTTTGTCTTCATTTTTAAGCAATGAGGTTACGTCACCTTCATTTCCTTTTGCATTGTTGATTACATAGTTGTTTTCACATAAATAAAAATCATTTTTTGGTGACTGATAAATGTGTTCGCCTTTTTTTCTCGGATATGCTAAAAGTTTAACATCATTTACGCAATGAGTTTCTAATGCCTCATTTTTCATTGTTATTGAAAATAATTTATTTGAAATAGGTTTGTTATTTAAAGCGTCAATGTCGTAGTATTCCATTGATGGAGTAATCGCATTTGAAAATCCTTCTGCGTCTGCATAATGAAAATTGTCACTTTCATTTATGTAAAATGTGGGACAAGAACCAAAACAAGCTTTGGGATTTGTAAGGCAAATTAATCCAACGACAACATCAACTCCTGCTAGAATACTCAGAGCGGAAATCCTTCCTGCCTCCGGGTTTAATATTTTCTTGTTTGTTTCAAAAATTGCAACACTGTCAATTTGAATTATAATGTCCCCAGCAAAAGTTAGTATTCTATTAAAGTCATATCGCGTGCCTTTTCCAAAAACTACATTTTGAACAGTGTCAACCTTCCAAGCATCCTGAAGGATACATATGTCCCCATTTTTGAGATGAGCTTTCAAAAAGGGTTTTACCTGTATGTTTCTCGTGTCGTGTAAAAGTTTATTAACATCTTGGTAATTGGAACGGAAATAATATGTTTTACATGCATGTATTGCTACGATGCCAATAATTAGTGCCGAAATGTAGAAAATGGATTTTTTATTTTTCATTGTCGTCAGTCGTTTATAAATGCCGCTAACAAATGACTAAACGCCATAGTGGCGTATAATTCCGCTATAAGTGCAAGTATAGGTACCTCAATTGGTTGCTTTTTAAACAAATATATACGAGTACTGGCAGCAGCAAGAGCCTTGGCAGGAATTTGTTATAGCAGGATGCACTATAGGCTACCAAAGATAAAGTAACTTTTTGCGTTTGCATCGCATACTTGCTAATTTAGTATAATTACAAATAGCGATCAAAAATAATGCATTCTGCTAATACACATAGGGTGACTCCATGTCGCCACGTGAATAGAAAACAAAAATAATCCGTCATCCACATATTCAACTGTGAGCACCGGATTTTAAGTTTACACTGAAATTCTATCTTTTAACTTTTTTTTGTACTTGATAAACTTTCTACTTGATGAACTTTCTACTCCCTTAGTGCTGATGTCCACCATGCCCGTGAACGTGGCCATGGCTCTTCTCTTCATCGGAAGCGTCGCGTACTTCAACAATTGCACCTGTAAAATGGAGGTTCTTACCGGCCATAGGATGATTAAAGTCCATGCGTACATGGGTATCGCTCACTGAAAGTACTTTACCCTGAAGCGGATGGCCATCCTGATCCTGCATAGGAATAAAACTGCCAATTTTGATCATCTCATGGTCAATTTCGCCTTCAATGCGGAAAATATCCTTGCTTAATTCAACGATTGCTTCTTCAGTAAAATCACCATAAGCATCATTCTTTTCGAGGACAAACTCGAATTTATCGCCGGCTTTAAGTTCGTGGAGATTTTCTTCAAATTTTGGAAGCATTCCACCGCTACCGAACAAAAATACCAGGGGATCGCGCTCATCAGCTACCTCAATAGTTTCACCACTTGCGTTGTCGTACTTAAGCTTGTAGGTGAGAGCAACGACTTTGTTTTTTTCAATTTTCATCTGTGTTGTAATATGAGTTATAGATTAGGAAATTTAGACTAATGGGCTATTAGACTGTTAGTTTGATTTTTCTTATGAATTATAGATCGAGATTTTATTAACAAATATATGATATTTATAGCTTTCTTCCTGATAGCCAAACAGTCTAATAGCCTTATTGTTCAGCTACCAACGAGTCTCCTGCTACAGCGAGGCTATCGCTTTTTGGCAGATAAGTTTGGCAGCCGTAGGGTTTACTTATTTTTTCCTTAGGCTTATCAAATTTGCCCTTCCATTCGGATAAGGTTTTATCTTTAAGTACTTTCTCCATGTATTTGCCTACTACAGGCAATGCTGTTCGAAGCCCTTCGCCGACTGTTGATGTACGGAAATGAATACTACGGTCGTCATTTCCTACCCAGGCTCCGGATACTAATTTAGGCGTAACCCCGATAAACCAACCATCAGCAAAATTGGAGGAAGTCCCTGTTTTGCCACCAAACTCGGTATCGCAGTGCCACAAGTCATATTCCCACAATCCCTGTGTAGTACCTCCTGGTTCAGTAAGCCCCGAACGCAGCATAATTCCCATCAGGAAAGCCGTTTCGTAGCTAAGTACACGCTTCTTCTCAGGTTTATATTCATAGATTATACGTCCCTCCTTGTCTTCAATACGTGTTACCAGCACAGGGCTTATCAGATAACCATCATTAACGAAGCAACTGTAGGCATTTATCATCTCAAGCAGATTAACATCGCTTGAGCCAAGACAAACGGAAGGAACATTTTCGAGGTTGGAATGTATGCCCAGCCTATGTGCATACTCAATCACTTTTTCCCATCCTATCTTTTGTGTCACCTGCACAGCAATCGAATTTACCGATTTAGCAAAAGCATGTTTCAGTGTCATAGGCATACCGGTATGCGACCAATCAACGTTGTGGGGCGCCCAGGTTTTCTTTTCGCCTTTCTCTATGTAATTTATTGATACCGGCTGATCAGTCATCTCGTCGCAAGGACCATAACCATTGTCGATAGCTGCTGCATAAACAAATGCTTTAAACAAAGAACCTGGTTGCCGACGCGACTGGCTAACATGGTCGAACTGAAAATAATTAAAGTCAATCCCTCCTACCCAGGCCTTCACAAATCCGTTACACGGATCCATTGACAGGAATCCGGATTGCAGAAACATCTTGTAATGTCTTATGGAATCCAGAGTACTCATAAGTGTGTCGCGCTCGCCTTTCCAAGTAAAAACTCTCATTTTACGAGGTTTCCCGAGGTAGTAATTTATCGAGTCCTTATTATCTGCGAATCGCTTTACCAGCCTGCGGTATGCAGAAGTTGATTTAGCCAGGCCTTCGAAGTAACCGGGGATTTCCTTGTTTTCTTTATCCAGCCATGGCAGTACTACAGAATTTCCCTGGTCGAAACGGGCCTGCAATCGCTTCATGTGTTCTTTCATCGATTCTTCGGCGTAGGCCTGCATACGGCTGTCAATAGTAGTGTATATCTTAAGCCCATCGCTGTAGATATCATAATCGTTTTCTTTGCACCATTTCTGCAGGCTGCGGGCAACAGCATCCCTGAAATAGGATGCTCCCTGCACCTTGTTCCTGGTAGATTTCAGCTTTAGACCCAAAGGCAGCAAACTAAGTGAATCACAGGTTCCCTTGCTGATGTAATTGTATTTTACAAGTTGATCAAGTACATCGTTTCGCCGCTTGATCGAATTAAGTGGGTTGAGCACAGGGCTGTAGTAGGTTGGGGCTTTAAGCAACCCAACAAGCATTGCAGACTGGTCCTCCGAAAGCTGGTAAGGTGTCGAATTGAAATAAATAGCCGCCGCTGATTTGATGCCAAAGGCATGATTTCCAAAATCAACAGTATTAAAATACATAGTCAGGATATCATCTTTGGAATAGTAGAGCTCAATTTTTACTGCGTTCACCCATTCTTTTGTTTTACTGATCAGGGTGCTGACACCTGGAATCATGCCTAACAAACCGGTAGAATAGTGTTGCCGAGTTTTGAAAAGATTCTTTACAAGTTGCTGGGTAATGGTACTTCCTCCCCGTCTCTGGCCATGAACCATATCCCATAAAACCGCTAGTGTAGCCTTAAAATCGATGCCGTGATGATGGTAAAATCTCACATCTTCTGTAGCAATTAAAGCATTAATGAGGTTGGGGGATATCTCCTTGAATTCCACCGGCATACGGTTTTCTACAAAATAGGAGCCAATGCGTTTCCCATCTGCTGAATAAAGTTCAGATACAATATTCATCTGGGGATTCTTCAATTCTCCGATACGTGGAGAACTGCCAAACAGCCATAAAAAATTAATATCAACAAGTAACATTACAATCAGCAGGAGAGAAATGCTATAAATACCTGCCAGAATAATTTTGAGCCACCAGGCGGCTTCGCGCGGGATGTGGAATATACCTTTTGCTGATTGTTTAACCACCGTAAAACCTTTCCAACCCTTCATCCGGGTTGCCAAATTGGTGATTAGCTCTTTTATTGGTACCATCAATTATGCTAAATGAACCAGCTTCGTTGTTATGCCTTGGTGAAGCAAAGGTAAAACAATTTGCTGACCGTCGTTCTAAACAATGGCATTTGAGTAACTTTTAGGAAGAATACACGTCAATAATAAGTATCCTGACGCTATCAATTCATTATTTTTGTAACTTCGTCATATCTGCTAACAATCATGATCGCAACCAGAACCTATATTCTTCTAATATTAATTTTTCTCTCCTGTTTTGTCAGGGCACAAAGTGAAGATGTGATCGCATGTATGCGGCAGGCTTCAATCTCAGAAAATAATAAAAACTATACTGAAGCTATTGAATTTTGCACAAAAGCACTAGTCCTTAATGCTGTTTATGATGAGGCCTATTTCAGGAGAGGATATTACAAGTACCTGCTTAGTGATTTTACGGGAGCCCTCCGCGATTTTAATGTTACGCTCAAATTAAACCCGGAACATGTGGAAGCTCATTTATATAAAGCAAATTGTTTGCAGAAGACAGGAAGTAATGTTGCCGCCCTCAACGAATACAACCAGGCCCGAAGGCTTGATGCATTAGGCACTTTTTCGCATGTGGCCAAGGATCTTTTCGGATCAGTATTAGGTCAATAAACCTCAGGTTATAAATTTGAGCAGTGCATTTATCCTATTGAGCAAAGGAGGATGGGAATAATTCACAAACACATAAGCCGGGTGAGGCGTTAAATTACTAAGGCTATTCCCAGAAAGTTTCTTTAGCGCAGTGAGCAGATGACCAACATTATACTGCATTGCGGCATAAGCATCAGCCTGGTATTCATGTTTGCGCGAGTAAATATTCATTACCAGGCCGGTAACCTGCGAAACGGGGCTGTATAATAATCCAAATGCGAGCAGCGCAAGGTGAAATCCATGTTGCGAAGCACCCAACGCTTCCGAAAGAACCGGGTTTCCGACAAACAGAGAAAACAACCAAAACATTACACCTGTCTGAAAGGTGCCTGCCAGCATCCCCTTTAGTACATGTTTATGTTTGTAGTGCCCGATTTCGTGCGCCAATATGGCAACGAGTTCTTCTACAGAATGATCCTTAATAAGCGTATCAAAGAGAACTATGCGTTTACGGGATCCAAACCCGCTGAAATAAGCATTGGCTTTGGCAGAGCGTTTTGAACCATCAATAACAAAGATTCCAGCTAAACTGAAACCTGTTTTACGGGCAAAGTCCTCGATAGAATCTCGAAGTTGACCGCTTTCCAATGGTTTTTGTTTGTTGAAAAGAGGAACAATTACTGATGAATAAAAGAATGTAATCAGAAGCATAAATGCAGTCATTAATCCCCAGGCAACTATCCAGAATACCGAACCTGTGGCCAGGTACAATGCAATAATCGCTGCCAGAATGCCTCCACCAAGGATAGCCGCCAACAGCCATCCTTTCAATAAATCCAATATGAAAGTAGCAGGCGTGGTGCGGTTAAAACCGAATTTTTCCTCTATAACGAATGTATGGTAAACACTAAAAGGAAGAGTGAGCAAACTGGAAGCAAATCCAAGCATTCCGAAGAAAAGAAGTCCCTGAAGCACAGCGCTGCCGGTTAATTGACAAACAAAATCATTAACCCAGGCAAAACCGTCCATCCAAAGCATCAGTAGAATTAATATGAAACTAAATGTTTCTTTTACAATGCTGAACCGGTAATTAGTCCTGTTGTATTCCTGCGATTTCAGATAACGCTCTTTCTCATAAACATCGCTCAGGAGTGAAGGAATCGGATCGTTCATCTTTGAATAATTCAGAAAACCCAATATCTGTTCAAATAGAAAACTGAAAACAATAATTGCTGTTACAAGTATCAGTATACCGTATGCTGTCATTAATTTTAATCTTTATTTTTGTTTCCTGTACATTCCCTTGTCCCTTTTCCCCTGCCCCATTAAAATCAATATCCTCCTGCCCTCTTCCTCAGCAGCCATTCCGTGCCGAGCAATGCGACAATTAAAAGAAATACCCAAAAAAGATTCACAAGATCGGTATAGCGCCTTTCAGAGTAAGCTATGGTCTTTATATCATCGCGTTTGTTAAGCAAATCAACAATTGTCTGCATATTTTTTGGGTAAAGCATTGCCCCGTTGTGCCTTGAAGCCAGGTTGAAGAGCAGATGATGATTGGCAACCGTAACTGCTGACTCAATATTAATAGCTGTAACCACAAACTCCCCGGTACGATTGAAAGTTTTCCCGCCAAAAATCACCTTAGCAGAATACTTATAAACTCCGGGCGTAAAATTACCCATTGAGAGATGATAGGCATTTGTTGTACGACCAAACGAATATGGGAATTTCTTGCCATTTTCATCCGTAATATCAAAAGATACATCAGCATCGTTCACCAACTCGTAGCTATCATTATAGACTTCGGCATTTGCTTCAACTGTTTCATTTTCCGAAAAATGATTTTTCATGATTATCCTGAAAAGGCTTTTATCTACTTTCACCGAAAGGTACTGAACAATCTTATTCATCATTTCATCAAAAAGAAGATGATTTCCATTGCGATAAAAGTCGTTCATCCGCCAGCGCCAGATACCTTCCCCGGCAAGAACGGCATCTTTATTTTCGGCCCCCTGATTAAAAAGCAACAAAGGCATGTTAGTTGTTACTGACCCAATTCGCTGAAAAAGCATTGGTGTGGCAGAAGTTGCAATACGGTACTGGCCAAAGGGGCTCCACAAAGGAGGGAATTCCGGAATTGTACGGCGCAAATCTTCTGAAAGTGTAAACAGGGCAAAACCGGGAGCAATTGCAGGTAAGGCTTCATTAGCGCTGCTATTACCTGCCAGCAGGGAAACCCCTGATTTTAATCCATTAAACAATGGAAGTGAAGATTGAGCACCCAGAATATATAATACCGGAATACCGGCAGCTTTAATTTCCTGTAACAGTTTGCTGGCAGCATCAGTGTTTGATGGCACCTGGTGAAGGATAATAAGATTATAACGGGCAATTGACTCAGTAAGTTTGTCGAGCAGTACCTCCGTAGCTTCATAATTGCGGTTAATAGCAATAGCCTGTTGCATTGCCGAAATATCAGGATGCGGGGATGCCGCAACAATGAGCACCTTCTGACGCCCATCAAGTACATCAATAAAAATATCAGCAGTATTATTCACACGGCTTATCTCATTTTCGACAGTTGTAAGCGCTATACGATAATGTTGCGAACCACTTTTTGTAGCATTAAGGCGGATAGAAAAAGGTAGTGAGAAATTATCTGTATTAATGCTTATTGCTTTACTGAATAGCTTCTCGCTGCCATGCGTCACGCTAAGTGTGGTATTAAGTCCTTTGCACTTAGATGCGTTAACCACCATTTCTACTGGAAAATCATCTCCCAGATAAGCTACTGAATTGAATTGCAAATGAGTAAGTGTAATATCCCGCTGCACATTTGTATCACCAAGTGCAATCGTGTAAACAGGATAGCTTGCATTGGCAGTTGCATAAACAGGGTCGAGGCCGGTGTTGTATATACCATCGCCAGCTAAAACCACTGCAGCTAAGTTTCGGTTGGCATACCGGTTACCAATCTCGCTGAAGAGTGCAGCCATATCTGTCTGCTTGTCTTTGTACTGGTTGTTGAAATCATTTGTTAGCTTGTCTCCAAAACTATAACGTTTAACATCAAACTTTTCATTCAGTTGATCGGAGAGTTTGTTCAGATCATTTACGAACGTGTTTCGGTAAAAGAGTGAGTCTCGTCCGGCAACAATGGATTCCGACTCATCATTTGCAACGACTATAATAGGTTTTTCAGTTCTTTTAATAAGTGTTCGCAGCATAGGTGCTAATAGCAGGAAAGCGATAAGGCTTACGGAAAGAAACCTGAGCGCTGCCATTATTAGAACTAACCTGGGGCTGGTGTCAGGTATCGGATTGCGGTAATACAATACTGCAGAATAGGCTGCACCTGCCAACAAACAAAGCAGAACCATCCAAAAGGGATAACCGGTAATGAGGCTGATTTTCAAGGTTTGGAATTTGTCAGAATGAAGATTTGATGTGCAAAGGTCGCGCTTTTTGACGAAAAAAAATCCCTCCGGTATGGAAGGATTGTGAAAAGATTTATCAGCACTTGTTATTTCGTGAATTCATTCAACAACTGCGACGAAATAAGATTGCCTTTTTTGTCGTAGGATTCGCTTTTAACAAGGCCAGGACCAACAGCCATCCATTGCGTGGCAGAACCTGTTATTTTTATCATTGCTTTTGACTCCAGATCGTAGGTTATTTTAAGACAATCAAAAGTACCGGCAGGAACCGTTACACTTTCCTGTGCAACCACTTTTCGGTTGGTTATTTTAACATACATCCGCATTAATACCATACCATTTGCAGAAAATGAGATATTAACGCTGGCATCGGGGAGTGTTTGGCCAACAGCCATAGAAGAGGGAATTTCCATATCCACGCCACTAATTTCCATTTGCATATCTTTCATATCTCCCATTGCAGCGGGATCCATTAAACTTTTCATATCCATAAAAAACTTACCATCTTCGCAACGCATAGTTAGCGTTCCGTCAGAAAGAAGTTTGTCCTTTCCATCCGATGCCTCGCTCCTGACCGCATAATCAACTCCTTTAGCAGAAATAGTTTTACTTAAAATTGTTTGTTTATTACTTCCCGTAAGTTTGCCTTTATCGTTATACGTTTTGTATCCCAGCATAGTACCCTCATTAACAGGATAATAGCCGCCACAATCCTGAGCATTAAGTCCCAGTGATAAAAGTGCAAATGCCAAAGGCACAATGACGTTTCTGAATATTTTTCTCATTGGTCTGATTATTTTGATTCCTGCAAACTTAAAGAATTTTGCGGAATCATTTACAATCATTGCTGCAATATGAATGATAGCAAACTACTTGCCCTCAATGCGCTCATAGGCACCCAGATCAGGCCCTATATCACTAATTCGGGAAATACCTTTAATGTCATGGTGAATATCAATGAAAGAATCGTCAATAATTAATATACTACCTTTGTCCTTTGCAGGCGAAAGTGTATCTAATTCAAGGTTATGCTTATATATGTTCTTAAAATTTGGTTCTTTATTTCTGATACAATTCGTAAAAATTGCTGGAGCATTTGTCGCAAGAATAGTTCGCAACAGGCAGTAATCGAAAGTTACATTAAACGCAGCAGATTCCTGCTTCTGCAGGGATATTTCCTCCTCACTGTTTCCATAAATAATGCAGTTGCCAAAAAAAACCTTTTCAAGATTGCTGGTATGCACAACACCAATTGAATCTGTAAAATAATTATTAATAAGTACTGAAGGACTTCTGCGGGCAGAATAATTCCAGTAATTACCTATTGTGCATTGCCTGAAATCGTAATCACCACCTTCAGTGAGCGCAACAGAATTGCCTCCACAGCCATCAAAAACGCAGTTTACAACCTGAACCCGGGCTGTTTGAGCTAACAGGCCATAATAGGTCATATTCTTAATCACTGTATTGCTTAGTCGAAGCGATGGTTCCGTTGAAATGCCTGAGGTTTCTACCTGCAACCCTATATAGCCGTTTCGGATCACAGCATAGTTTATCTCGTTGTTTTTGCTACCAGCAGATAACAATATTCTGCCCCATAGACCAGGCAAGCTGTCATATTCCATCTCAAGCCTGTCGCCACGAAAAATTACCGGGTTTTCAATTGTGCCGTTTACTTTAAGCGTAGCATCACCACTGATAATCAATTCCGCATCTTTATGAAAATAAATCCTGGCACCTGCTTCTATTGTGAGCGTGTGGAGCGAATTAACGGTCAGAGATCCATAGATAACATGAGGCTTATCGTTCGTGAAAACAAAATCATTGGTAATAACGGCATTAGAGTAGAAATGCGCATTCTGGCCCCATGCTATTAAGTTAACATTCTGCTGCTGTCCATTTATGCTGAAAAGGATAGAATCGTTTCGCACAAAAGGATTAGATGTATCATTAGGATTAATAGTGACTTTAATAAATATGTATATGCTATCGTTGGCTCTCAGTTCAAGGTCGCGGACTTCCAACACAGGTTGCCCATCAATATTCAACCTGAATGGAGAGACTTCTCCTCCTGCCAACTTCACAGAACTGATTTTAACAGGTTTATTCCCATGGTTATAAACAAGCAATTGCCTGGTCACCGATCCTAAAGAAGTAAATACAGTATCGAATATGACAGTATCGCTTGAAAAAGACAATTGAAATCCGGGACTTGTATCAAATGAATCGTCCTTTCGGCATGAGTTGAAGAAGGACAATACAAAAACACAAGCAATCAGGAGCCCTGCCAATGCTACATAGTATCGTTTTAATATCGCGGGTATTTGCATGGGCCAAAGATATAGATTACCTCTTTATCATGCCAAAATGCATTTATTTATTATCTCTATAATTTTTTTCTGGCAATTGATTGATAAATGTGGTATATTTGTTAAGGTATGTTAATTGAAAAATAAATGGCTGAAAATTGGTAACTTTGCCCCAATGTTACTTTGAGTATTATTAATACCCGATCAAATATTATCCGGATATGGCTTATACGAAATTTGAAAAGAATCAACTGATTAACCTTGAATATTCACTTACCCGTGAATTGTTACGAACCAACCGGGCTGGTTCGTATGCTAATCTTACAATCATCAATTGCAATACACGCAAGTATCACGGGCTGCTCGTAGTCCCGCAGCCAGCAATTGACAGTCATAATCATGTCCTGCTTTCCTCTCTTGACGAAACCGTTATTCAACACGACAACGAATTCAACCTCGCTATACATAAATTTGAAGGTGAAGTTTATAATCCCCGTGGCCACAAATATATTGCTGACTTCACAACAGAACCTATACCAAAACTTACTTATCGCGTAGGAGGCGTTGTGCTTACAAAAGAGATGTTGCTTACCAGTATCGATGACCGCATCATTATCAAATATACTCTGGAAGACGCCCATTCACCTACAACACTGCGTTTCAGGCCTTTCCTTGCATACCGCAATATTCACCAATTGAGCAAGGCCAATGTTTTTGTTGATACAAAATACGAACCTATTCCAAATGGTATCCGCACACGAATGTATCAAGGTTATTCCCCTATAAACCTTCAGTTTTCGAAAGAGCCTGAATATGTGCATGTTCCTGATTGGTATTATAATTTCGAATATATGCGCGAAAATGCGCGGGGTTATGATCACCTTGAAGACCTTTACACTCCTGGTTTTTTTGAAATTGCTATAAAAAAAGGTGAAAGTATTTATTTTGCAGGTGGTCTGGAGGAGATAAACCCTTCCAGTATTGGCAGGGCTTTCAATAATGAATGCAAGAAACGAATTCCCCGTGACAGTTTTGAGCATTGCCTGCAAAATGCTGCTGAACAATTCATCGTTAAACGAGGGAAACGTCACGAAATTATTGCCGGCTTCCCATGGTTTGGCCGATGGGGTCGCGATACATTCATCTCATTGCCGGGTCTTACAATGCTTAATGGCGACCATAAGACCTATAAGGCCATTCTTAATAACATGCTGGATGATATGCGTGGCCCACTTTTCCCAAATATGGGTATGGGTGATAATGCGATGTACAATACTGTGGATGCCCCATTGTGGTTTTTTTGGACGCTGCAACAGCAAATCATCATTTCCAATGCTTCGTGTAAAGAAATTTGGCAAACTTATGGCAAACAGATGAAAACTATACTTGAAGGATACCGAAGTGGCGCCCCTTTTAGTATTATTCTGGAGGAGAACGGGCTGATAAGCGCGGGAGAACCTGGGAAAGCTCTTACATGGATGGACGCTATTGTGGATGGTAAGCCTGTTACGCCAAGAATAGGGTTCACAGTAGAAGTAAATGCATTATGGTACAATGCTGTTATGTTTGCTATTGAACTTGCCCGTGAGGCAAAGGAAACCGATTTTGTTAAGGAGTGGGAGCCTATTGCGAAACGCATACCAGAATCATTTATAGAAACATTCTGGCTCGATGATAAAAAGTACCTCGCCGATTATGTAAATGGCAGTTTTAAAGACAAATCGGTAAGACCTAACCAGGTATTTGCCACTTCGCTTCCCTACACCCCACTGAACGAAGAGCAGCGAAAAGGTGTGCTTGATCGTGTTAATTCAGAATTAGTTACACCAAGAGGACTTCGATCTCTCGCTCCAAAGAATATTGCGTACAAAGGAACTTATGGCGGCAACCAGACTGAACGGGACCTTGCTTACCATCAGGGGTCGGTATATGCGTGGCTGATTTGCCATTTTGCTGAAGGCTATCTCCGGCTTTATGGGACAGAAGGACTTTCCTACATTGAAGAACTCTATGGAAAATTTGAAGAAGTAATGTCCGAACATGGCATAGGAACAATTTCAGAAGTTTATGATGGTGATCCTCCACACTGGCCTGGTGGCGCTATTTCTCAAGCATGGAATGTTGCTGAACTGCTTCGATTGCATTGGCTTCTTAAAAAGTACAAAAAGACTAACGGCAAAAAAGACTAACGAAACAAAGAAAAGTATAACTGAGGAAAAATAGAAATGAAAGTATTGATGTTTGGTTGGGAATTCCCACCACATATAACAGGAGGCTTAGGAACAGCTTGTTTCGGACTTACTAAAGGACTGCTGAAGCAAGGCATAGAGGTGCTTTTTGTAGTTCCAAAAGCATATGGTGACGAAAGCCAGGAAGCTGTGAGACTCCTTAATGCGAGCGATGTAGTTGTTAATATGGAACATACTGATTACCAGAATTATTGGAACCGAATTAGCTATATGGAAATTGGATCCAACTTAATTCCTTATGTTGGCCCGGTTGAGTTCGAAAATATGGTGAATGAAAACATAATAGGTTCTTCTGAAACTACCAGTTCTATTTTTGCGGAACGTTTTCAATTTTCAGGAAAATACGGCCATGATCTGATGGAAGAGGTTTCACGCTATGCTTTGGTTGGGTCTTCTATCGCAGCAAATCAAACTTTTGATATAATTCATGCTCACGACTGGCTTACGTATCCTGCAGGAATTGCAGCAAAATATGTTTCAGGCAAACCCCTTGTAGTGCATATGCATGCTACTGAATTTGATCGTTCGGGTGAAAACATAAATAAAAATGTTTACGAAATTGAACGAAAAGGTATGGAAGAAGCGGATCGTGTGATAACGGTGAGCAACCTCACACGCAATATCGTTATCGAACGCTATGGTATTAATCCCGATAAGGTAATAACAGTTCACAATGCCGTTGAACCTGTTGAAAAAACAGACTCACCCGAATTAAAAAAACATTTGAATGAGAAGGTTGTTACTTTTCTGGGTAGAGTTACCTTTCAGAAAGGCCCTGAATATTTTGTTGAAGCTGCCCGTAAAGTTCTTGATAAAGACCCTAATGTTCGATTTGTTATGGCTGGAACAGGCGACCTTTTAGAAAAGATGATACGCCGGGTTGCAAAATTGCATATGGCCACCAGATTCCATTTTACCGGTTTCCTGAAAGGCGATTATGTGGATCGTATGTTTGCATTAAGTGATGTGTATGTTATGCCTTCTGTTTCCGAACCATTCGGTATTTCTCCTTTGGAGGCCATGCGGTCAAATGTTCCAGTGGTAATTTCAAAACAATCGGGTGTGGCGGAAGTGCTAAACCATGCCCTTAAAGTTGATTTTTGGGATATTGATGCACTTGCCGATGCAATATATGGGCTTCTGCATTACAGCAGCCTTTCGAGCATGTTTGCTAAACATGGCGAAGAAGAAGTAAATAACCTTAAATGGGATAACGCCGCAGCTAACGTCAATTCTGTATATCAGCAAGTTGTATAATAGTAAACTGTAATTTGTACGAAGAAATTTTAACAACATGAAATCAATCTGCTTTTATTTTCAAGTTCATCAGCCTTTCAGGCTCAGGACATACCGGTTCTTCGATATCGGAGAAAACCATTCATACTACGATGAATATCTTAATAAGACTATTGTTAGGAGGGTGGCAGAAAAATGTTACCTGCCCGCAAACAAACTCATGTTAGACTTAATAAAGGAGTACGGTTCTGCTTTTAAGATCAGTTATAGTATTTCCGGCATTGCTTTGGAGCAGTTTACAAGGTATGCGCCTGAGGTAATTGTAAGCTTTAAAAAGTTAGCGGATACCGGTTGTGTTGAATTTCTGGCGGAAACTTATAGCCACTCTCTTTCTTCACTTAAAAATGAAGATGAATTCAGTCGTCAGATTACACAACATGCCAATACTATCGAGTCCTTGTTCGGAAAACGGCCTACAACTTTCCGCAATACTGAACTAATCTATTCTGATCAGATTGGAAACATAGTTCAAGGGCTTGGGTTTAATACTATGCTTACCGAAGGTGCAAAACAGATCCTTGGATGGAAAAGCCCGAATTATCTTTATTGCAGTGCCCGGAATCCCAAGCTTAAACTATTACTCAAAAATTTTCAGTTAAGCGATGATATTGCATTCAGGTTTTCTCAGCATAGCTGGAAAGAATGGCCGCTCACGGCAGAAAAATTTACGAGATGGCTATCTAAAGCCGAACCAGCCCAGGAAGTAATTAACCTCTTTATGAATTACGAAACATTTGGCGAACACCACTGGGAAGAAACCGGCATCTTCAGTTTTTTAAAAGCACTTCCAAAGCAGATCCTTGGCTCTGGGAAGTTTATATTTAGTACTCCCTCCGATTTATTCAAAACCCTTCAGCCAATATCAGCTATTACTGTTTCAGATCCTATTTCATGGGCTGATGAAGAACGTGATATTACTGCCTGGTTAGGTAATGATTTACAGAATGAAGCATTTGACAGCTTATATTCGGTAGCAGATCAAATGAGTACCTGTTCAGATCCCGATTTGTTACGTGACTGGAATTACCTTCAAACCAGCAACCACTTCTACTACATGTGTACAAAATGGTTTTCTGACGGAGGAGCTGTGCATAACTATTTTAATCCCTACGAAACACCTTACGAAGCATTCATCAATTATATGAATGTGATTTCCGACTTCCTTATCAGAGTTGATGATATTATGGGAAAAGTGAATACCAAAATTGATCCTATAGGCATAGTATTAACTAAAGAAAAGAGCAAATCTGCAAAAAGTAAACCTTCAGTAGTTTCTGAAGCTAAAGTCAATAAAAGTAAACCAATTGCAAAAACTGTAAATAAAAACAGCAAAGGCAAGCCTGAAATTAAGTATCCAAAAAAAACCAACCTTACCGGACATTTATTGCAAAGTCTTCCTGCAACAGGCATTCGTGCAATTGCCAAAGCGATAGGAACACCAGCATTTGCAACTGCACTGTGGAATGACAAATCTGTAAATGTCAAGGCACTGGAACAGGCCCTTGGCAAAAAATCGCAAATAGAATTCCGCAATATTCTTGCAAATGAAATAGCTCCGAGCAAAAGCGCATTTGAAAAAGCACACAAACTTCTCTTAAGAGAAATACAAAAACTGGAAACCCAATAATATTCTCAGGAATATTTACTTTTGCACCCAAAAGGAAGCCTGGTGCTTCCTTTCGTTTTGTCTTTTGCAGTATAAAAACACCTAGCAACTTATTAACTTCATGAACTCAAAAACACCTATACGCCCCGATTATCTATTTGAAGTAAGTTGGGAAATCTGCAACAAGGTCGGAGGCATATATACAGTCGTTGCCACAAAAGCCTCTGGAATTCAGAGGGAATTTGGCGACAATTACTTACTCATTGGTCCGGATGTTTATAAAGAGACCGGCGACAATCCCGATTTTATTGAAGATAAATTCATTTATCGCTCCTGGCGCGAAAAAGCCGAAAGTGAAGGCCTGAGACTGCGAATAGGCAGATGGAATATCAAAACCAACCCTATTGTTGTCCTGGTTGACTTTACACCTTTCTTTGCAGTAAAGGATAAAATATTTGCAGAGTTTTGGGAAAAATACAAACTTGATTCATTAACCGGGCAATGGGACTATATTGAACCAGTTTTATTCGGCTATGCTGCAGGAAAGATTGTCGAGAGCTTTTATGAATACAACCTCTCAGCCCAGGACAAAATAATTGCCCAATTTCATGAATGGATGACCGGGGCAGGAATACTTTATTTGCGCGACCGTGTGCCCCAGGTTGGGTGTATTTTCACTACTCATGCTACCGCCCTCGGTCGTTGTATTGCAGGAAATAACCTTCAACTCTATAAAGATTTCGAATCTTTCAACCCCGAACTTACAGCTCTCAGGTTTAACATCAATGCAAAATATTCCTTGGAACGGCTTTCTGCTCATGAGAGTGATGCTTTTACCACCGTAAGTGATCTGACAGCTAAAGAGTGCCATCAATTTCTGGGTCGCGATGTAGATGTTGTAACCCCTAATGGTTTTGACGAAGCATTAATTCCCTCCAATGCCGATTTGGACAAACTTCGCAAAAATGCCCGGGCAAAACTTGTGGAAGTTGCTCAAGCTTTACTTAATCAGGAAATACCCGCCGACAGCCTTTTCATCGTTAATAGTGGCAGGTACGAATTCCGCAACAAAGGCATCGACCTGCTCATCGATGCACTTGGTGAAATAAACCGAAACAACAAAACGAAAAAGACTATTGTTGCATTTCTTACTATTCCTGCCAACCAGTTAGGCCCTGAAAACGGATTAAAAGATCGCCTTGGAAAACCAGATTTCAACAATCCTAACACTGATCATTTTATCACACACAGCCTTTTTGAATCTGAATATGATCCTATTCTCCGAAGTATTAAAAATAATGTCTTCCATAATTCGCGGGCTAACAAGGTTAAAATAATTTTTGTCCCCTCCTATCTCAACGGAAATGATGGAATATTTAATATAAACTATTACGATTTGCTTCCAGGTTTTGATCTGGCTGTTTTTCCTTCATATTATGAACCTTGGGGATACACTCCCCTCGAAAGCCTTGCCTTTAGTGTGCCCACGGTTACGACTTCACTTACTGGCTTTGGTTTATGGATAAAAGAAAAAAGGCCTGACGATTTCTCGGGGATAAAAGTAATTGACAGGGATGATACAAATACAGAAGAAGTAATAAAACACCTGATCGATACCATTGTAGAATCGGCAGGACAAAAACCAGAAGAACTGGAAATCTTACGTGCAAAGGCCAGGGACCTCGCTCAGGTTGCTTTGTGGTCAAACCTGACCGGCAACTATTTTGATGCTTATAATTTTGCTTTGGGCAAAGTGGAAAAACGCGCTGATTTATTCAAGGACAAGCGCCAGGTTGATAATGTGCTTGTTAATGGAAGCCAGAAACGATTAGGGCCTATTTGGCAAAAAGTTTTAATTAAACCATCGTTCCCTCCTACTTTCCGAAAGTTACAAAGGTTATCCCGCAATCTTTGGTGGACATGGAATACTGATGCTACTGAACTATTTCAGATGATCGATCCAAATCTATGGGAATCATTACATTATAACCCCATAGCCCTGCTTGAATCTCTTACTTCAAAACAAATCAAACAACTGGTTGACAATAAAGAGTTTATGGACAAACTGGCTGAAATTTCCAGCCGCTTTGAAACATACATGAGCGAAGCCGAACAAAAGCCGGCTAAACAAATTGCTTATTTTAGTATGGAATATGGTTTACATGATACCATACAGATATATTCAGGAGGTCTTGGAATACTTGCAGGTGATTATCTTAAAGAGGCAAGTGATTCTAATATCAACCTTATTGGCTTTGGCCTGTTGTACCGCTATGGATATTTCCGCCAGATGCTCTCCTCTTCCGGCGATCAAATTGCCAGCTATAACCCACAAAAATTCACGCATCTTCCTATAAAACCTGTCCGTGACGAACATGGAGTCTGGATAAAAATCATTATGGCACTTCCCGGAAGGGATCTTACAGCAAAAGTGTGGAAAGTTGATATTGGCCGTATTCAACTTTACTTGCTGGATACCGATATTTCGGATAACACGGATGCCGACAGGGCAATAACACATCACCTTTATGGTGGTAACTGGGAAAACCGTTTAAAACAAGAACTTCTTCTTGGTGTTGGTGGAATACGATTACTAAATGCGCTTGGCCTTAAGCCGGATATCTATCACTGCAACGAAGGTCATGCTGCGTTTATTGGCATCGAGCGTTTGAGAGAATTAGTTGAATACCAGAAATTTTCGTTTCTTCAGGCTGTGGAAATAGTAAGAGCCTCAACTTTGTTTACTACCCATACACCGGTTCCGGCAGGACACGATGCGTTCTCGGAAGATATGCTGCGAACCTATATCCCGCATTATGCTGTTCGCCTTAATATTTCCTGGAACACATTTATGAATTTGGGCAGGTACATCGAGAACAAACTTGATGAAAAATTCTCAATGAGTGTCCTTGCGGCTAAACTTTCACAGGAAATAAACGGTGTGAGCCGCATTCATGGTCGGGTTACCCGCGAAATGTTCGCAAATATGTATGACGGCTACTATGCTGAAGAACTCCATATCGGCTATGTGACGAATGGTGTTCACTATCCAACCTGGACTTCCGAACGATGGCAGAAACTCTATCTAAAGGAATTCGGCGAATCTTTTTTATCTGATCAATCTAATCCTGAACACTGGAAGAAAATACATAATGTGTCCGACGAAATCATTTGGAAAATCAGAGAGGGATTGAGGAAAGAACTTTTTAATTTTATCAGGAAACGCCTTTCCAGCGACCTGACGCAAAGGCAGGAAACTCCGAAAGTTATCCTTAGGACGATGGAAGAAATAAACGCCCACGCTCTTACTATCGGTTTTGCTCGAAGGTTTGCAACATACAAACGTGCTAATCTTCTTTTTACTAATATGGAGAGGCTGTCACAAATCCTGAACATGCCTGGCAAGCCTGTTCAACTTCTTTTTGCAGGAAAGGCGCACCCTGCTGATAAAGCCGGTCAGGATCTGATAAAAAAGATTATTGAAGTATCCAGAATGCCAGGATTTATTGGAAAAGTGGTTTTTATTGAAAATTATGACATTGAATTAGCAAAGAAACTCATTCAAGGCGTAGATATATGGTTAAATACCCCTACCAGGCCATTAGAAGCATCAGGCACCAGCGGTGAAAAAGCAATAATGAATGGTGTCGTTAATTTCAGCGTCCTCGATGGTTGGTGGGCTGAAGGCTACCTTCCAGAAGCCGGGTGGGCATTAAAAGAAGAACGTACATATACAAATCAGGACATACAAGACGAGCTAGATGCCGAAACTATTTACAACATTCTGGAAGACGAGATTGTTCCTGCTTTCTATTCTGCTGAGGCAGATGGAATACCTCACAAATGGATTAGCTATATCAAGAAAACAATTTCAGGAATTGCACCGCATTTCACAATGAAACGCATGTTGGATGATTATAGTGAAAAATACTATAGCAAACTTTTTAAACGCAGTAGTGACATGCAAGTCAACAATTATGAGCTTGCCAGGCAGATTACTACATGGAAGCGTAAAATGATCAGAGGTTGGGACAGTATCGAAATAGTTTCGTTGATGGTTCCAAATTCAACTGACAAACCGCTTCATATCGGCGATGTATTTACAGCTGAGATTATTATCGACACAAATGAACTATCACCTGAAGATATCGGGATTGAACTCCTTTTGGGCCAAAAAGTTAATGATGAAGTAAAGAACCTTATTCTGAGTGAGATAATGATAATGTCGGGTGCTACAGGCTCTATAGCAACTTTTAGGACGGAAATCCCAATGATAAAAGCAGGTGTGTATGATTTCGCATTTCGCATCTTTCCACAAAAAGATTTTCTCCCGCACCGAATGGATTTCAATCTTGTAAAATGGGCATAAAAATATTATAGTTTTCTAACTAACAAATTCTATTATTATACTAACACTTAATTCTCAAAGAATGAAACTACTAGAAGGAAAGGTTGCATTAATTACAGGTGGATCGCGTGGAATTGGACGCGCCATAGCACTTGCTTTTGCTGCAGAAGGAGCTAACGTGGCTTTCTCCGATCTCGTGTATGATGCTTCAGCCGAAAATCTCGAAAAGGAAATACATGCCTTTGGCGTAAATGCAAAAGGATATGCTTCAGATGCAGGTTCTTTTGATAATTCTGAAATCCTATGTAATTCTGTTGCTGACGATTTTGGCCGGATAGACATTCTGGTAAACAATGCTGGTATTACCCGGGATAATTTACTCATGCGTATGACAGAAGCCGACTGGGATCTTGTAATTAAAGTGAACCTGAAATCAGTATTCAACCTTACGAAAGCTGTTCAGAAATTCATGCTCAAACAACGCTCCGGCTCGATAATTAATATGAGTTCGGTTGTTGGTGTAAGTGGAAATGCCGGGCAATCAAACTATTCTGCATCCAAAGCCGGAATCATTGGTTTTACAAAATCAATTGCTCAGGAACTTGGTTCACGTAATGTCCGATGCAATGCTATTGCTCCTGGGTTTATTGAAACAGAAATGACAGCAAAACTGCCTGATGATGTTCGCACAGCCTGGATACAGGAAATTCCTCTTCGCCGTGGCGGTAAGCCGGAAGATGTTGCCAATGTAGCAGTTTTCCTGGCCTCCGATCTTTCCGGATACGTGTCAGGTCAGGTTATTAATGTTTGTGGTGGGATGAATACTTAGGTTTGCAGGAAGTTTTTTTGGATTAGAAGTCTTAAAAACATATTCCCCTTTTACAAAAAAGCCCATCTTGCAAAGGCGGGCTTTTTTGTAAAATAATGACTTATGGAATATTAAGACTGAACTACCCCGTCCCAGAGCAGCGTGGTATCAGAATCAAGAAGCAAGAATCCATTCAAATTCTGACTCCTGTGATCTGTATTCTCCTTAGACTTAAAATACAAAAAACCCAAGAAAGATTAAATTAAGCCAGTCTTTAGACTCAATTTTTTTGGACAGTAATTACTTAGCCAGTGCCTTCACCATCGCTGTGCCAATATCGGCAGGTGAATCAACAACAATGATACCGCATTCGCGCAATATCGCTTTTTTGGCCTCCGCTGTATCAGCTGTGCCGCCAACTATTGCTCCGGCATGACCCATTGTACGACCCTTTGGTGCTGTGGCACCTGCAATAAAACTAACCACAGGTTTGGTTCCATGTTCCTGTATCCAATTGGCTGCATCCGCTTCCATGCTTCCGCCAATTTCACCAATCATCACAATACCTTTAGTAGCCGGATCGTTCATAAATAGTTCAACCGCGTCGCGGGTTGTAGTACCAATAATCGGATCTCCTCCTATCCCAATGGCTGTTGTCTGCCCAAGGCCATTTTTCGTAAGTTGGTCAACGGCTTCATAAGTAAGGGTTCCGGAACGGGAAACAAGCCCTATAGTTCCTGCCGAATGAATAAATCCAGGCATGATTCCAACTTTGGCTTCGCCCGGTGTTATAACACCGGGACAATTTGGACCAACCAGCCTGCAATTAAAGCCTTTTAGATATTCCTTCACGGCCAACATATCTTTTACCGGAATACCTTCTGTAATGCAAACAATAACGGCTATTCCGGCTTCAGCAGCTTCCATGATAGCATCAGCCGCAAATGCAGGAGGCACAAAGATGATCGACACATTAGCTGAAGTTGCTTTAACTGCGTCTGTTACGGTATCAAAAACAGGCTTACCCAAATGAAATCGCCCTCCTTTTCCCGGAGTTATCCCTCCTACCACGTTTGTACCGTATTCAATCATCTGCGAAGCATGGAATGTGCCTTCGGTTCCAGTAAAACCCTGGACTATTATCTTCGAATCTTTGTTTACTAATATGCTCATATTTTAGTTGTTAGCTTCTATATTTATAAATAAATGAATGTACTCATTCTACAATTTGTTGGTCGCTACCCACAATTAATATCCTTAAAATTTTATTTTATAAAAAATCAAACGTATTTTTGGATTTTAATTTACAACATTAATAAACATTTATTTGCCGTAAATGTATCAACTGTGATAGTGTCGCTTTTCTAATAAATTACTGCTGGTAACAAAACGTGGCTAAATTAGTTTTCTTTATTTTATATAGCAAGATAGTTTGTGGTATTTAGCTCGTTAATTTTCCTATTTGCTTTCTTACCCATTGTATTAGCAGGAAATTTCCTGCTTCCTTTCCGGTTCAGAAACTATTTTCTGTTATTAGCCAGCTGGGTTTTCTTTGCATGGGGAGGAGTCAGTTATTCGCTGCTAATGATTGGATCATTAACGATCAATTATTTTCTCGGCTTACAAATAGGTAAGGATCGCGGCTCCCGCAGATCAAAAATTGCCCTCACTGTTGGGGTGGTAATTAATCTCCTGCTGCTGGCTATTTTCAAATATACCGCATTCCTTCTGCAAAATTTGAATGAAATGCTCAGTCTTGGCGGACTGACCGGGGTTAAAATACCTGAAATTCTTCTTCCACTTGGAATTTCATTTTATACTTTTCATGCTATTTCATATCTGGTAGATGTATATCACCGAAAAGCTGAAGCACAAAAGCGGTATTTTGATCTGGCTCTTTATATCTCATTCTTTCCTCAACTTATTGCTGGCCCTATTATACGTTATCATGATATAGTAAAGCAGCTTACTGTCCGCAAGAATAATTCTTCAAATTTCGCAAGGGGTGTTGAAAGATTTACAATAGGATTAGCAAAGAAAGTTATCATCGCAAACACATTTTCAGTGCTTGCTGATCAGGTGTTTTTATCATTTGATAATTCAACGCCAACCCTTGTATCCTGGGCTGGAATTTTAGCATATTCCATCCAGATATATTTTGATTTTTCAGGATATTCTGATATGGCTATCGGTTTGGGCCGTATGTTTGGCTTTCATTTTAAAGAAAATTTCAACCATCCTTACATCGCACAATCCATAAAGGATTTTTGGACCAGATGGCATATTTCTCTATCCTCGTGGCTTCGGGACTATCTTTATTATCCATTGGGAGGAAGCAGGACAGGAAAATTTAATACTTACCGGAATCTTGTGATCGTATTTTTCCTCACCGGACTCTGGCATGGTGCCAGTTGGACATTTGTGATCTGGGGATTATTTCATGGAACTTTTCTGATAATTGAAAGATTGGGATTTGATAAGATCCTCCTTAAAATCCCCAGGGTATTCCGCCATATATACACAATCCTTGTATTTACAATTGCAAGAGTATTTTTCAGAGCGTCGGACCTCACGCAAGCTCTGGATTACCTAAGAAGTATGTTTAACTATAATCCATTGCAGGATGGAGTTATAGAAGATCATGCCAAATACCTGAACAACTACTATTATGTATTATTTGCCCTGGCAATAATTTTCTCTATGCCTACCCACAAATTTATAAAACGTATTTCATACAGAATCTACCGTTCAATACCTGTGCATATCGCTAAATGGACGAATAGCCTTGCTACATTATCCATTATTTGTTTAATTCTCTTTACATATTGTATAGTTACTACGCTGCTTTCAGCAAATTCTTACAATCCATTTATTTACTTCAGATTCTAATAGTTTTGGAAAAAGCAATAAAACATATTATTCTGCCTGTAATCTTTGCACTAGTGCTCATTTCCCCTTTAATAAACTGGTATACCGGCCTGATGAAAGATATTGAGTGCTCAGAGAATCGTGCCCTGGCAATAAGACCTAAATTTGATATAAATAATCCGGATCCTTTCCCTGCTCAATTCGATAGCTTTTTCAATGACCATTTCCCTTTGCGGAACTATTCCATTGCCAAACTTTCCGAAGTTAAAAGCATAAATTTCGGCATCTCACCGCTGCCGGACAAAGTGATTATAGGGAAAGGAGGATGGTTGTACATGACTATGAATGACTACAAAACATATATGGGCAGGGACACGCTTTCGTATATCGATATCCATAAGTTAGCACGCGAAATACTGCGGAGGGCTAACTTTCTTAAAACGCGGAATTGTAAATACTATTATGTTTTAGTACCAACCAAATTTTCAGTTTATCCTGAATATCTTCCAGCATATTTTTCATTGAATAAACCTAATACACTTACTGACCAGATTAAAGAGGTATTTACCAAAGTTGGCATAAATGTTATTGATCTGAGGTATGAATTGATTAAAGCAAAATCCGACCTTATAAAGGAAGGAAATCTCTATATGAAATCAGATAACCATTGGAATGGGCTTGGGGGATATGTGGCAGGTTGCGCTATCATCAATAGGATCAGGCAAGACTTTCCAAATATAGCAGAACCATTACCATTGGATAGTTTTAATATTATCAGAAAAAAAAGTATTGGGGGAAATCTTGCCACCATGTTAAACTTACAGCTTAAATTTTCCGAAACCCAGGTAAAACTTGTCTGTAAAAGCAGAAAGATTACTATCGGAATAAAAAAAGGCTATCCTATTCCATCAGATTTTAGTGATGAATTCGAAACAGTCAGACAATGCAAAGAAGGTAGTAAACTAAAGATCCTGGTAATACGTGATTCCTTTGGAGATGCAATTTTACCAGTGCTTTCGACAAGTTTCCAAACAAGTGTTTACATTTTTGACAAATGGGAACATGGACTAAACCAAGAAATTGTGGGTACCGAAAAACCAGATATTTTCATTCAAATGCCTATAGAGTCGCTTGCTGAAAACATTTGGAAAGAAATTTAAACTCTTGCAGTTATATCTCATTGTTCACACTACCAATAAATGTATTTGTTATTGCTTCGTCAAAACGATATCCACTTAATAATACAATTCCCAGTACGCATAATATCGAATCGGCAGTTTTGTTTGTATATTTGCATTGACATAAACAGAAATCAGGAAATATGCGGTTCTTAAATTCCGGGCCGCCACGGTTTATTTTTGAATGTTTCATCTGTTCTTAAATGAAAAGCGCTATGAACCTGGAACAATTTACCTCCAAAGATACCATTTGTGCTCTCGCTACACCTCCTGGCACAGGGGCTATTTCTATGATCAGGCTTTCAGGAGTCGAAGCATTCAACATCTTAGAGAAGGTATTTGTGCCAAAAGGCAAAATGAAGCATCTGGAAGAAATGCCTTCACATACGCTGCATCTGGGTGCGCTATTTGACAAACTAGATCTTGTGGACGAGGTTTTAATCTCTGTTTTTCGACACCCATCTTCCTATACCGGAGAAGATGTAGTGGAGATTTCCTGCCATGGCTCGGTCTATATCCAGAAAAAAATTATTGAAGTACTACTTTCTAACGGTGCCCGGATGGCCAATCCAGGTGAGTTCACTATCAGGGCATTCCTGAACGGAAAATTCGACCTTTTGGAAGCTGAAGCCGTTGCCGATTTAATTGCCTCAAATTCAAAGACATCCCACGAACTTGCTATTGAACAAATGCGGGGAGGATTTTCTTCTAAAATCAGATGGCTTAGATCGAGGCTTCTCGAATTCGTTTCATTAATTGAACTGGAACTCGATTTCAGTGAAGAAGATTTACAGTTTGCAGATAGGACAGCACTAATCAATCTGCTTTCTGGAATTAAGGATGAAGTTGTCAGGCTTAAATCATCTTTCGCGCTGGGAAATGTATTAAAATATGGTATTCCGGTGGCTATTGTTGGCAAACCAAACGTAGGTAAATCCACTTTGCTCAATGCCCTGCTGAATGAGGAAAGAGCTATTGTTTCAGATATTCCGGGCACTACCAGGGATACTATCGAAGATACAATCTGTATTGAAGGTGTTAACTTCAGGTTCATCGATACTGCTGGTTTGCGGCATTCAATTGATAGTATCGAATCATTGGGCATAGGAAGGACTTATGAAACGATTAACCAGGCATCGGTTGTTCTATATTTATTCGATATTAATGAGACTACTGAAGACGAAATTGATGAAGCCATAGCAGATATCCATGCTCATGTAAACATTACCGATAAGGAAATTATTCTGATCGCTAACAAAACCGATATGTTACTGGAATCGCCTCATACTTTCAGAAAACTTGTTGATATGGATACGCTCTTTGTCTCAGCTAAACGACTGGAAAATATCAACTTAATCACTAGCAGGCTTCTTAGTTCAGTAAATTCGGGCGATATAGGTGACAAAACTATTGTTTCAAATCTACGCCATTTTGAGGCCCTGTCAAATACATTGGAATCAATACAGAATGTGGAAAAAGGATTTGCCGATGGTATAACTTCTGACCTTATTTCCATTGATATCCGACAAGCGTTATATAACTTAGGTTTGATAACAGGTGAGATCACAAATGATGAAATTTTAGGATCAATCTTCAGCAAGTTCTGTATCGGAAAGTAACCCCCTTTCCTTTCTTTGTTAACACCTTGTTTTTCTTCATTTTATCTCAACTTATTTTCTCTTTCTTGTTGCCTATCTCCTCTTTTTTGACTATATTTGTTGCTGTAATGTTGCCATGATTTGTTGCCATAGGTTCCGGGCAACAAAAAATCATCTAAAGGGGACGTAATGCTACACATTACTACTTCAGGCTACATTCAGCAACAAATAGCTACAAGTATGAGCAGTAACATGAGTATTGATAAGACCTGCGAGTTTTGCCACCAGCCTTTTGTAGCTCACAAAACAACAACACAATTTTGTTCTCTTAACTGTGGCCGTCGGGCTAATAAAAGGAGGATGCGCGATGAAAAGATCAGCAAGGTTATCGAGGCAGAAAACAACAAGCGCCCTTTTAATCCGGTGGTGAAAGAGAAAGAGTTCCTGAGTGTTAATGAAACCTGTATGCTCCTGGGAGCAAGCCGCT
>CAZEDO010000008.1:0-58039 GCA_964511085.1 uncultured Lentimicrobiaceae bacterium | reverse complement strand
GTTTTCATCATTTGCGAATTATTTAAAGGTTAAGTACTTACATATTAATGGACATTTACCTATGTTCATTCCTGTTTATGATACAAAAGAAGTATATCTATCCTTAGAGTTGAAAGGTTTCCTGTTGAGATATTCGTTAGCTAATAAGAATATATATCAATATGATATTGATATTTATCATTGAATTGGCGTATCTTTATCAAAATATTATCCGGAAATTTTGCAAATATGTATCTATATCAATACTTTTGTGGCTAAAACCGTTAGGAAAGTTTTAAGTTAGTAATAAAATATGATCTCTAAGATAATTGATAATCAGAATAATTGTGTATTTTGTAATTCAAAATCCGGTATTTTTAAGTGTTTGTGTACACCGGAACTTGAAGCACTTAATGAAACCCGGGTTGAAGTGAACTTCAAAGCTGGTGAGATGATCTTCAAGCAAGGCACTCCTTCACCTTATTTTTTATGTCTTACGGCCGGGCTTTCAAAGATATATATTGAAGGATTCAATGGCCGCAACCTCATACTGGGTATAGTCAAACCTGTTGAATATATTTTAGGACCTGGTATCTATGTTGATAACAGGCATCATTATTCAGCTGTCGCCGTAGTCGATTCCAGTGCATGTTTGGTTGATATACAGGCTTTTAAAAGTATCATCCGAAGTAATCCTGATTTTGCTGAGGAGTTTATTCGCAGGGTTAGCCTTCAGGCAATTTATAACTTTGACCAGGTTATCAGTCTCACTCAAAAGCAAATGCCTGGCCGTATTGCCGATGTTCTCATATACCTTAAAGATAAAGTATATCTATCAAACCCCTTTACGATGTCATTGTCAAGGCAGGATATTGCCGACATGTCGGGTATGTCAAAAGAAAGCGCGATAAGGATACTAAAAGATTTTAAAGATGAAGGCATCATTAAAATTGACGGTAGCTTAATTGAAATTACCAATGTGAGCCAACTTCTTAAAATCAGTCAAACAGGTTGATTATTAGTATCTGGACGTGCATATAGCCAATTGTTAAAAACCGGTAATAATATTTTCAGCTAAAATCAATTCGGCATAGTAATCATTCCGGGCATTTTCACTTATCTTTGCACAAAATAATTATTCATTTCCAGTACTTGCGCTTTTTCAAAAAAGATGTAACTTGTGCCACTTTTTTGTGTCAAAATCAGTCCTATAATAAAAATAAAGAATATGAAAGACAAAAATTTACTCATTAGCTTCCTGACGCTTGTTTTTGGTGGCACTTTATTATTAAATGCAGTGGCAATGGCTCCTCAGCAGAATGGAGTTCAGCCGGATCCTGATCCAACTGATGGTATCCGTATGGCAGGAAATTATTTTTCCATGATAAAAAGTAATCAGGTTACGGGTACAGTTGATCCATGGGATGTTCTGAAAGGTGCAAAAGAAATAAAGCAAATGAAATCCGGAGATGCCATGGGATTGAACTGGGCTCAAAGGGGACCGGATAATATTGGCGGCCGCACAAAGAGTATTATTGTTGACAATAAAGATGCTACTGGAAAAACCCTTTATGCCGGAAGTGTTGCCGGAGGTGTGTGGAAATCTGTTACGGAAGGGCTCACCTGGAATCAGGTAGGTGGAGATGGCAGTAATATCAACGTGTCTTGTATGGTTCAGGCTGCTAACGGAGATATATTTGCCGGAACCGGTGAAGATTTTACGAAAGGATGGGGCGTTCCTGCATTAATGGGTCGTGGTATATTTAAATCAACTGACGGGAGTTCTTTTAGTCTACTTGGTGCAACAGCGCCAGCAGGGAACGAATGGAACTTCATTAATGAATTGGCTATCGATAATACCAACACCAGAGTTTATGCAGCTACTAATGCAGGGCTAAAATATTCAAACGACGGTGGAGTTAACTGGAGTTTCGCCAGTGCGTCAGGAGTAGATCTTGCAGGTAGTGCATCTGATGTTAAAGTGGCATCTGATGGCAGTGTTGTAGTTTCTTTGAATAACCAATGCTGGATTTCTCAAAATGGTGTTGTAAATAACTTTCAATCTTTCTCCAATGATACGATACCAGGGCTATTACCTTCCACTGGAGTTGGGCGGTTCGAATTTGCATTCGCACCATCTGATCCTGATGTTATTTATGCGTTAGCCGCTGATGTTACAGGGGCACTTGAAAACATCTATAAATCAACGGATAAGGGCAGTAGCTGGACTGTAATTGGCCCGGGTGGAAGCCCTAATTTTAATCCTTTTGGTACCTTGAAGCACGGCCTATATGGCAATACAATAGCTGTTTTCCCGAATGACCCTGACAGGATACTGGCTGGCGGACTTTCTATTTGGGAGGGGAGGAAGGTGCTTGAAACTGGCTATTACCAATGGGAAATGCGTTTTGGTGGTGGCGAGGATACGCATGGTATTGTTTTTGCCCCTAACAATCAGGATGCCATTTATTTGGCAGCTGACTATGGCCTTGCTGTTATTTCATATGATTTTATGACTGCCAAGAGCCTTAACAAGACATACAAAACTTCTCAGTTTTATTCAGTTGCATTTTCGAATAATAATGAAGAATTGATTGGCGGAACACAGGGCTATGGCCCTGTTTACATTGATGGTAAAGGAAATTCTCCGGAAGCCGCAATTTCACTTTTACCTGTAGTAGTAGGGGGATATGCCGAAATTTCACAAATTGATCCGAAAGTTCTGATTTATTCCGGAAAGGGTTCTGCTCTTTACCGCTCTAATGATAAAGGTGCAACAACATCTGGTACGTTCCTGCGGGCAACAGAGATGGTAAATGATAGTTCACTCATCACACCATTTAGACTCTGGGAGAGTTTCAATAATATTTATAGCCGGGATTCTTTGACTTTGTACGCGAAGCAAAATTATCCTGCAGACACATCAATCATTCTCCAAAGTAGAAATGGGAATTATCCATTTAATTATACTTTGCCGGTTAATCTATCAGCAGGTGATAGTATCAGGGTTCAGGATATTGTTTCATCGAAATTCTTTTTAGCTTCACCAGGTAGCGTTTTCATGACAAAACATGTTCACGATTTCACACAACTTCCTGATTGGGACAAAATTTCCACAATTACAGGAGTCCCAATGTGTATGGCGTATTCAAAAGATGCTAATTACTTATTTGTTGGCACAAAGCGCGGCAAAATATACCGCATTTCCAATATTGCTTTAGCATACGATTCACTCCATGCGGATATTGCAAGTTCTGGTTGTATTATAGCAACCAAGGTAATCAATGACTATTCAGGAAGGACTGTTACATCTATCTCAGTGGATCCTGTAAACGCTTCACATATCATTATAACATTAGGCAACTATGGGAATACTGATTATGTTTATGAATGCACAAATGCACTTGATGATAATCCAGTTTTCTTTTCAGCACAGGGCGATCTGCCTAAAATTCCTGTTTATACGTCTTTAATTGAAATGAGTTCTTCAAGCCGGGTGATGATTGGAACTGATTATGGGATATTTACTACCGAAAATCTGGGAAGTTCTTCAACCTGGACTCTGGAAAATATTGGGATGGGTCAGGTGCCGGTTATGATGCTAAGGCAGCAAACATTAGAACGTGTTTGGTCACCAGGTGTTGAAGGGACTAAAAACTTAGGAGCGATATACGTTGCTACCAATGGTCGTGGTCTGTTCGAGAACCGCTCATTTGTTGGTATAAATGACAATCCGGGAATTGTTGCGAATAACGCAATCAGGATTTATCCAAACCCGGCCAATGCTTTTGTGAAAGTTGTATATAACACACCATCAGCTTCGCTTGTTACAATCAATATTTTTGATCTGTCAGGGCAACTTGTAAAATCAACAAACCTTGGTAAGCAAAAAGCCGGAGAAGGCGAATATTCTCTTCCGACAAATGATATGGGCGCTGGAAGTTACCTGATCCAAATAGTAACCGGGGAAACCCGGCATTCAGCTAAATTGGTTGTTGTACACTAATTTGGTTTGTTTCCTTGCCGAAAATGAAGTAATTAACTATAAGAATCAATACAAAACACCATACCAACATGAAAAAATGTTACATACTTATTGCCTTCTTATTTGTCGGGCTATATTCGTTTGCCGAAACAAAGTTATCTAAACCTGTTTTGATAGCTCCTGTTGATAATGCAATTGGTCAAATGCCTAATGTATTGTTAAACTGGGATCCCGTTTCCGGTAATATTGGACTTACTTATACAATACAGGTAGATACATCCATTACTTTTTCCCATCCCATTGAATTGCAGACAGAACTTAGCAGTATTAGGCCTTCCGGCTTGCTTTTTGCCACAAAATACTATTGGCGTGTTTGCGCAGTTGATAATTCAGGGACTTCTGTCTGGTCAGATATACGTCCATTCACTGTATTAACTACAGTAACACTGGGCTCCCCCGCAGTTAATGCCACGAAAGTAATGCCCAATGCGGAAATTCAGTGGACAATTATGACAGGTGTGAATTATTTTGATATACAATTGGATACTGTAGCGAATTTTGACAGCCCGTTTTCGAAAGTCATTTCTGTTGTTGGCTCTGTGAATAAAACAAATCTCAGCAATTTGTATTTCAATAAAAAGTATTACAGGCGAATGCGTGCACGCCACGATAATGATATTTCAGATTGGTCGGCTTCCAGGGCTTTTACTACCCGAAAAACAATAACTCTTAGTGCACCGGATAGTCTTGCTGTTGATCAGGATCTTGTAGTTCAATTTAAGTGGACGGCTATTACCGGTATAAATAAATACATCATAATCCTTGCTGATAATCCTGAATTTAATTTCCCAGCTTCGGTTGAATCGACGGTAAACAATTTGAATTCTGATACACTTAAATTTGGTGTAAAGTATTATTGGAAAGTCAATGCAATTCATGCAGTTGATATGGTTTCATCTCCTGTACGTTCATTTACTACAAAAAGTACAGTTGAATTAGTGGCTCCTGCCAATAACCAAACAGGTGTGGAGTTGGCTCCTGTTTTTTCATGGAAACCCATTAAAGGAAGCGAGCGGTATGACCTGTTATTGGCTGATAACGATTCCTTTGAGAATGCTATAAATTATAAGGTAGATAATTCCAATCCTGTTTCAGGTTCTTTTCAAAAATTTCAACTTCCGGCATATATTCTGGATAGCGCTGAAGTAAAATTCTGGAAAGTTAGAGCTATTATTTCCGGAGACTCTTCATCCTGGAGTAATACCTATACTTTTAAGGTCGCTACTTTAGGGATTGATCCATTATTACTGGGTAATTCAGCAATGTCAGTGTTTCCAAACCCGGCAAAGGAGAAGATTCAGGTTATTATCCGTTCAACCGAACGTTCAATACTTAGCATGAGTATATCCAATCTGCTTGGAAACACTTTGATTTCCGACAAAGTCCAGTTTGCCAATGGAAGAAGTATTTCTGACATTAACGTTAACAGCCTTCCAAATGGTATTTACTTTGTTAAGATTCAAAAAGAATCATCTGTATTTATGAGTAAGCTGATAATTGACAGGTAGTTAGCAGCAAATTTATTGAAAGAGCTGCATACATTTTGTGCAGCTTTTTTTGTGGCTGACAAACCAAACTTAATTGTAGCGCTTCCCAAAAGTGAAGCTTACATAAACATTGATGAAGAGAGGGGTAGGATGATCATGGAATGCCATAATGGGAATAGCTTTGGGGAATGCGTCAATTGTAGCTCCGACTTCTATAGCCTTAACGGTTTGATTGAAAGAACCGTACTCGAAATTAAAGCCCAATTTAACATATATGCCTGGATAGGGTTTCATCTTAGCTAAACCTTTGTAAACAGGTGCTTTCCCGAAAATATCAATCTCACGGGTAGTGTCTTCAAAAGGCACAATAACCCGATAGGGATAATGAATTTCAGGATCATATTTTTCAGTGGTAATATTATATGTGAGTAAATCGCCATCTTTGCGATAATTTGCAATATATAAATAAACGGGTTTAGCTAATCCAATTGCTACTCCTCCGTAATAAAAGAAGCGGACTTCTATACCACCCCAATAAGGCTTGCGGTTAAGGAGTTTCTGAACTCCATACCCAGCCCGCAGGAGGTAAATGTTATTCATTTTGCCATAAATATATCGCCTTGAGTTGGGAAAATTTGAATTAACCCTTTTAACTTCCTCAGAAGATTTCATCTCAACCAGATCGGCTTCAAACATCTTCTTTTGATAATAAGTTTTATTTTGCCCTAACCGAAAACCAATTCCCCAGCCTGCCGAGTGAAAGATGGCAACTCCATATTTTTCCTTTTTAAAGAGGATATTGTCACCAAGCGTATCAGGCTCTTCATCCAATTGAGCCAAAGCTTTGGTTCCCACAGAAGAGATAGCTAAAAGACAAAACAACAAAAATGTTCTTTTCATCGCGTGACAAAATGATCTTAAAGCAAAAGTACGTCAAATGATTGGTCGTGACAACAAAAAAAGCCCATGGGTTAAGGTACATGGGGAATTTCAGGGGATGAAAGCAGAATACTAACGTCTTTCTACACGGTAATTTCTGGCTTCTCCATAAGCAGCACATTGGGTGCCGGTACTGCATGAGGATACAATAATTCCAAGTAGGATGACAGATGCAAGAAACAAAACGACTTTTTTCATATTTTTACTGAAGGTTAACGCAAATTGAATATGTGCAAAAATATTCAGAATTTACTTATAGAACAACATTATTTTAATTTTATTGTTAATAACATAAATTTGAAAAGGTTACAATAAATATGGAAAATGGTTGATCCACAGATTGAACCAAGTTGGAAGGCAGTATTAAGGCCTGAATTTGAAGCAGAATATTTTGCATTTCTCAAGGAATTCCTGAAAAATGAGAAACAATCGAATGTCATTTACCCACCGGGTCGGGAAATATTTGCTGCATTTGACAAAACACCTTTCGATGCTGTCAATGTTGTGATTTTGGGGCAGGATCCCTATCATGGCTCCGGACAAGCCCATGGTTTATGTTTCTCGGTTCCGCATGGAGTAATTAAGCCACCATCACTAATAAACATTTTTAAAGAATTAAAATCTGACCTTGGGGTGCCGGTCCCGAGTCATGGAAATTTGGAGAAATGGGCCAGACAAGGGGTTTTGTTACTTAATGCTACCCTGACGGTTAGGGCAAATCAAGCGGGATCTCATCAAAATAAAGGCTGGGAGGTTTTTACTGATGCAGCAATAAAACTTCTTTCCGATAGGAGAAAAGGCATTGTATTTATTTTGTGGGGCAATTATGCCCAGGCAAAGCAAAGTTTGATTGATAGTAGCAGGCACTATATCCTCAAGTCTGTCCATCCTTCACCCTTGTCTGCTTCAAGAGGCTTTTTTGGCTGCCACCATTTTTCAGAGACAAACCGTTTATTGGAATTACAGGGAAAAACAAAGATAGACTGGGCACTTGATAATATAGTTTGATTTGGTGATTCTCTACTAATAAATTATAAGTTATGATTAATCCATGCATTGCCCGCTGGTATAAAGCCGATGTTAAAGGTTTTGTTATTTGTAACCTCTGCCCACATTTGTGCCATATCAAAGAGGGCAAAGCAGGTATATGCCAGGTGAGGCAGAATGTGAACGGGCAATTACATTTATTAACATATGGGAAAGTGGCAGCTCTTCATATGGATCCAATTGAAAAGAAACCACTCTATCATTTTTACCCTGGCCGCCATATCTTTTCAGTTGGAAGTATAGGATGTAATCTGGACTGCGATTTTTGTCAAAATCATGAGATTTCACAGGCTGATCCGGGAACTTATCAAATAGCTGAAACGTATTCCCCTGCAAATCTGGTCGCTAAAGCACTAGCCATTGCAGGAAATATAGGAATAGCATACACCTATAATGAACCTGTTGTTTGGTCTGAATATATTCTTGATACAGCTACAATTGCTAAAGATGCAGGTCTTAAAAATGCAATGATCACGAATGGTTATATCAATGAAGAACCGTTAGGCGAATTATTGTTAGTTATAGATGCATTCAGTGTTGATCTTAAGGGTTTTAGTGAATCGTTTTACAATAAAACTGTTGGGGGCAGGATGGAACCGGTGTTGAAGAGTCTTAAACAAATCAGGAAGGCAGGAAAACACCTTGAGATTGTAAACCTTGTGATACCACAACTTAATGATGACAAAAGAATTTTTAGATCGATGATCCAATGGATATCAAACGAGTTGGGTGATGACACTGTCCTTCACCTTTCGCGCTATTTCCCAAAACATAGATTGGGCATTGAGCCCACACCTCTGCATACACTTGAGGAACTCGGTGCTATTTCCCGCGAGTTTCTCAAGTTTGTTTATACCGGTAATGTTCAATCCGGGCAAAATGATACGCTGTGTCCAAATTGCGGTCATATGCTCATCTCACGTCATGGATACAGCGTCACCTGCGCAGGATTAGATACTTCAGGTAAATGTATTTCCTGTAGTTTTAAGCTTTGCGACAGATAGGGTGGCGTTAAAAACACCGCAATTGATTCTGAGTAAACTGAGTTTTCCGGAATTTCTGAAAAATAAAAAACAAAATCAGCAATCCCGCTCTGGAGTGCTATTACAACATCTTCTCAAATATAATTATATATTTTTATAGATACAATTGACTGGTAATCCGATAGAATTTTGTAGCTTGCGTTAGTTTTAACTCTAAAATCTAACTTATGCGAAGAATTATTTACATGATTACTTTTTTTGCTATACTATCCTGGTCGGCCTTTGCAGGTGGATACCAGGTGGGATTGCATGGACAGAAACAAATTGGGATGGGACTTGTCGGAACTTCCCTTGCCTGGGATGCCAGTTGTATGTTTTACAACCCCGGAGCACTTTCATTCACAGCTCAAAAATACAGTTTTGCAGCTGGTGTTAGTCCAATTCGTTCAATTGTTAAATTCCAGAAGACCTGGCCTTCTGCTTATGAAGCCAAAACTGACAACAAGTTGGGCACACCCTTCTATTTTTATGGTGCTGCCAGGATCAACAAATTCATGAACTTTGGAGTAGCAGTAAATACGCCTTATGGTAACAGCCTGACATGGGGAAAAGAATGGGCTGGAAGATACCTAATCACAGATCTTAAGCTAAGTGCCATCTTTTTCCAGCCAACACTCTCAATCAAACTAAATGAGTTTGTTGGAATAGGCTTAGGCCTCGTTTATGCAACAGGGGATGTGGAGTTGAACAAAGCAATTCCGGTAAGCGGAGTTGATGGTGATGGACAGGTTTCTATTACTGGTAAGACAAAGGCATGGGGTTTTAATGCAGGTTTATTTCTTAAGCCTGTTAATAAACTTAGTGTTGGAATAAACTTTCGCTCCAAGATTATGATGGATGTCACCGATGGCGATGCTAAGTTTGTGGTTCCTGCCACGCTGGGCACTAATTTTCCTGCTTCTAATAAAGTAAGCACCAGCCTGCCACTTCCTGCAAACCTCGATTTTGGGATGTCTTATGAATTCTCTGATAAACTGAATGTCGCTTTTAGTATAAATAATGTACTCTGGAGTGTGTATGATACCCTTGCATTCGATTTTGCAAAAAACACACCTGCACTTGCTGATTCCAAAGGTCCGCGTTCATATAAGAATACTGTAATTTACAGGATTGGGGCGGAGTATAAAACATGTTCATTTTTCACTCTGAGAGTTGGTGGATATTTTGACCCTTCACCTGTTAACTCCCAGTACTTTTCGCCTGAAACTCCCAGTCTGGACAATACTGGCCTCACTGCAGGATTCTCTATTATGCCTGTAAAGAAAATGAGTATTGATATGTCTTTCCTCTATATTATGGGAAAAGAAAAATCAGTTACTTACGCTCCTGATAACTTTAGCGGTAAGTATAAAGCAAGTATATATATTCCGGGATTTGGGTTAACTTTCAATTTTTAACATTTATATAAGGATATTATGAAATATACATTAAAAACTTTTCTCTTTTTCGCCGGAGTCGTTTTGTTGGCTTCCTGCGAACCAAAGATGGATGCATTTACCCCTTCATCTGGTAATGCTAATTTTACCCGTTATGTTGCTTTGGGCAACTCACTCACAGCAGGTTATACAAACGGTGCTTTATATACTTCAGGGCAGAGTTATTCATACGCAAATCTCATAGCCGGGCAAATGAAACTTGCCGGAGGTGGCGCTTTTGTCATGCCTGTTGTTATTAATGAAGCTGGATTACTTCCAGGCAAAATGAAACTTGGCATAGGAACTAATTGTTTGGGCGCAAGTTCACTGGGGCCTGTTCCTGCTGATGGAACACCAACTGGAATTCCCGGAGCATTAGCCCCGGTTGGGTATTCGGTGAATAATTTTGGAGTGCCGGGAGCAAAGTCCTATCATCTTGTGGCACCTGGTTATGGTAACCCTGCCGGCGTTGCTCTTGGAACTGCCAATCCTTATTTTGTCCGTTTTGCCTCGTCAGCTACTACTACCGTATTGGCCGATGCAATGGCTGTTGATCCAACATTCTTTTCGCTGTGGATCGGTAATAACGACGTTCTTGGTTATTCAACTACTGGTGGCTTAGGTGATGTAATAACATCCCAGGCAATGTTTACCGGAGCTTTAACTGCCGTTATTACGAATATGACTGCAAATGGAGCAAAAGGAATTGTAGCTAATATTCCTGATGTGACTAGTGTTCCGTTTTTCACAACTGTCCCATACAACGGCCTGGTGCTTACCAAGCAGGAACAGGTTGATGCTCTTAATGCAGCATATCACAATGGTGCAATTGGGATCAGTTTTACTCTGGGACAAAATGCTTTTGTTATTGCCGATCCTACATCTCCGGTTGGTATGCGCCAGATTAAATCTACGGAATTGGTTCTATTAACATTGCCACAGGACTCAATACGCTGTGGCGGATGGGGCAGCAGTAAACCGATACCCGGCCAGTTCACTTTGGTGGAGTCTGAAATAAGTGCGGTTCAAACAGCAACTCAAGGGTTTAATGAAACACTCAAATCCCTTGCTGATTCAAAAGGCCTGGCATTTGCTGATGTAAATTCCCTGATGAAAAAGGTAAAAACCGGTTTGGTTTATGATGGTATGCGCTTTACAGTGACTTATGTTACCGGTGGCACATTCTCACTTGATGGTGTTCACCTCACAGCTCGGGGAAATGCAGTTATCGCAAACTATTTTATTGAAGCAATAAACAGTAAATATGCTTCAAATATCCCATTTGTAAATGTGGGCGATTACCCAGGCATCATTTTTCCCTGATAGATTATTTTCTAATTCAATAAGAAAGAGAGAAGACGGTATTGATCGCCTTCTCTCTTTTTATAATCTACCTATTTCGTTATTTGGAGGATAAAATCTGTTTTTAAAATCACAAAAAATCATAATTTGGCTTTCTGTAAGAAAGTTATTATCTATTTTTGTCAGTACTATTTCTGAAATATTTCTGATAATCAATATGTAACAGAATTATTAACGAATGTACCCCCGATGAAGTGCAGAATTGCAATAAATAAATATATTCAAGCTGCAATGCTTATTATAGCATTGTTTTCGTCTGCTTTTTCATTTGCTCAATACTCCAAAATTGATTCAACAGAATACTATATCAACAATTACGACGCCACAGGTTCCGCTTCATTGGCATCAAATCTTTCAATAAATAAACCATCGTCGGGCAGCGTTAATGGATTACTATGGGATACGCTGAATGTCCAGGTAAAGCGGAATGATTTTTCTGCTAAATACGATACTTCCTTTATCCGGTTCACAGGAGCTGACCGGTCATCATTTGTATTCCCTTATAAAGGGAAACTGCTTTCGCCATTTGGCTACCGGGGCCGGCATTTTCACGCAGGGGTGGATATTAAACTCAACCATGGCGATACTGTTGTTTGTGCGTTTGACGGAAAAGTAAGGATGGCAAAATATTATCATGGATACGGAAACGCAGTTGTGGTGAGGCATAGCAATGGACTGGAAACACTATATGGTCATTTGTCGAAAATAAAAGTAAAAGTTAACCAGGAAGTTAAAGCCGGTGAACTAATAGGGCTTGGTGGCCGAACAGGCAGGGCTTCAACAGATCATTTGCATTTTGAGACCCGCTATCAGGGTACGCCATTCAATCCAAAGCAATTTATTGACATCGATAATTACGCTTTATATAAAGATACTTTGCTCATAACTAATCGCACTTTTGGTCGTGCAAAGGACTACTTGGTGGCAGAGCTCGATACGATTACACATCCTGACAGCCCAGTAACTGAACACCAGAATGAGTTAGGTAAAAATACGAGTACAAAATCAAAATCTAATGTTAAATCAAAAGGCAGGAGGTATCATAATGTTCGTAGCGGTGATACACTCTATTCCATTGCCTTGCATAATAATACAACAGTGAAAAGTATCTGTTCGATAAACCATATAAAAGCGAACAGAACACTGAAAGTAGGGACTAAACTTCGCGTGAAATAGTTTTATTCCGGAATCCGCCTTCTTCTTTTTAGCATTTTCGACAGCTTCTCATTTGGTCTGTTCCTGTAACTGGAAAATCCCTAAATTTACTTCGTAATAATTTCTAAAGATGACAGCCGGATATATTATTCTAAGTGCTTTAATTGCAGGTATCACAGCCTGGCTTGCTGCACGCCAGAGCATGCTTAAAAAATTGCATGAAAAAAACAGCGAAATACGGCTGCTTGCTGATCGGGAATTGAGGCTTGTAGCTAGAAGTAGCGAGCTGGAGACTGAAGTGGCATCTGAGCGTTTAAAAGCTGAAGAATCCAATGTTAAACTCGCAGGCATGGAAGCCGATTATAGAAATGTGAATGAAAAATTGCTTACTCAGAAAACGGAGATAGCTGAGATGCAGCAAAGGCTCACATCTGAGTTTAAGGTTCTGGCGAACGAAATCCTGAAACAACATGCTGCCGAGTTTACACAAAGCAACCAGAAAAATATTGGTGAGATATTGAATCCATTAAAAGAGAAAATCAAAGATTTTGAAGAAAAGGTTCAAAAAGCTTATGAACAGGAGGGGCGTGATAAAACATCCCTGAAAACGGAAATTTTACATTTGCTGGAACTTAACAAGAGATTGAGCGAGGACGCAGAAAACCTTACCAAAGCACTGAAAGGCGATGTGAAGAAACAAGGTAACTGGGGCGAAATGGTTCTTGAGCGTGTTCTTGAGCGTTCGGGCTTGATAAAAGGGGAGAATTATTTGAGGGAATATACAGCCGTTAATCGGCATGGAGAAGCTATACGCCCCGATGTGGTTATAAAACTGCCTGATAACAAGCATATTATAGTGGATGCAAAAGTTTCTCTGTTAGCTTATGAAGCGTATGTAAGTGCTGACGATCATGGAATAAAAGACAAATTCCTTCGTCAACATATTGATGCATTAAGAAGCCAGATTAAAATCCTGAGCGAAAAAGACTATCAGGGATCAGAAATGTTCGACACACCTGATTTTGTTCTCCTTTTCATGCCAATGGAGTCAGCCTTCAGCCTGGCATTGCAAAATGATCCAGAACTATTTGGGTTTGCCTGGGACAGGAAAATTGTTATTGTAAGCCCCACAACATTATTGGCCACACTCATGACTATTTCCGCTATCTGGAAACAAGAGAAACAAACACTCAATGCCCTGGAAATTGCAAGGCAAGGCGGTGCCCTCTATGATAAGTTTGTTGCTTTTATTGCAGATCTCGAAAAAATGGGGACACAGATGAAACAGCTTGAGAGCACATATTCGGAGGCAAAAAATAAACTAACAGAAGGTCGTGGTAACCTGGTGGTTAGGGCAGAATCTCTCCGTAAACTTGGTGCCAAAGTTAGCAAAGTGATTCCTGACAATTTCTTGAACCAATCCAGCGAAACTAGTGATGATTTGGTTGACAATTCCTGAAACATGCGCCGTTATTTGATTGTTGTTTTAGCTTTTTCTCTGATCATTCCTTTGTGGGGATGTAAATCCGTCAGTAATCTTGCTATTTATAATTACGCCAATCAATATGTAGAAACAGCAAATTCAGGGGCGCCTGAAGTTATTCCATTCGCGCTGAACGATAGTATTTCACATATTTATTTTCGAGTGCCATACAGTGAGTTTGTTTATAAACCTTACGGCACGGGGAAAATCGCCCGTGCGGTCTTCAAACTACATTACGAGGTTTGTACTAAATATGAATCTATCGTTATAATTGATAGTGGCTCTTTTGCTTTTGCCGATTCACTTCATGAAGGCTCCGGCCAAATGTTCAATTATGAATTTGATGTTAAGGCTGCTATAGGACAAAACTATCTTCTCAGCCTTACTTTAACTGACAAAAACAAGAAGTCATCCTACAACAGCACTTTCTATATTAACAGAAAAACAGCTGGGAGTTCAGGTTCTTTTATGGCAAGCCAGTCAGGTGTGGGGCTGCTATACTCCTCCATTTTGAAGGATAAGCAACAAGTTGTAATAACATGTGCCGATACAACGTTGAAAAGTATTTGGGTGAATGTGTTCAGAAAGAAATTTCCTTTACCGGAACCGCCCTTTAGTACAGAGGTGCGCCCCAAATTTGATTACATACCCGACAGCAGTTTTCAACTTCAGCTAAAAAAGGGAATTTCTTCACCGGTAGCTCTCAAAAGAATGGGTTTTTATTTTTTTCGTTCAGATACTACTTTTCGCGAAGGGTTTTCACTCTTCCGGTTTAGCGAAGGCTTCCCGGAACTTGTTAATTCCCGGCAGTTGCTTGGTACGTTACGCTATATCACGTCATTGAAGGAGTTTAACGAAATGAGCAAACGCCCGGACACCCGCAGTGCCGTTGATAGTTTCTGGCTTGTTACCGGAGGAAATATTGACCGTGCTTTAATTCTGATAAGGGATTACTATTCGCGGGTGCAGCGGGCAAATGTACTTTTCAGCTCTTTTACCGAAGGCTGGCAAACCGATCGTGGCTTGATATATATAGTTCTTGGGCCGCCCAACGTAGTTTACAGGAATAATTTGCAGGAAGAGTGGGTGTATGGAGAGGCCGGTAATACGCGATCAATGTTTTTCTATTTTATAAAAGTAGAAAATCCTTTTACAAATGCAGACTACGTACTTTTGCGCGATCCTATTATGAAGCAAGCCTGGTATATGGCTGTGGAAAGGTGGAGAAGGTGACAGAACCTATAATCGTATTTTGAGAAAGATTATTGCAGGAAGTAACAGTTCCTGTTCAGCAGGAGTAATTATAAATAATCCTTGTTCTTAAATCCATTTTATCATTAAAGCACTGAGTATTTTCAAAAAACATTTAAATATTAATTTATGACATTCCAACGAAAAGACGATACTAACCGCTACGGCCATTCTTCAAACCTGATATATGGAGTGCGCCCAATAATTGAGGCAATCCTCGCTGGTCGCGAAATTGAAAAAATTCTTTTACAGCATAACCTGCGAAGTGAAATTATCAGGGAATTGATGCAGCTGATCAATGAACGGGAAGTCCCGTTTCAGACAGTACCCATCGAGAAGCTAAATCGCCTTGGCAACATGAACCACCAGGGAGTGGCCGCTTTTATGTCTGAAGTTGTTTACCAACCTATCGAAAATGTATTACCGGGCATTTTCGAATCAGGGAAAGTGCCTTTACTGATGATTCTCGATAGGATAACCGACGTTCGTAACCTCGGTGCTATTGTAAGGACAGCGGAATGTGCCGGAGTTGACGCTATTATTATTCCTTCGCGCGGAAGTGCCCAGATCAATGCTGATGCCGTAAAAACTTCGGCAGGTGCTATGCACCGCGTCTCCCTTTGCCGAAGCCCAAACCTGAAAGACACAATTATTTTTCTTAAAGATTCTGGTATTAGTGTTATTGCGGCAACTGAGCAGGCAACAGGGTTTTATAATGATGCTGACTTAACGGTTCCGCTTGCAATAATCATGGGATCGGAAGAGAATGGTGTATCACCTGAATACTTGAGGCTTGCAAACGCGCATGTAAAAATTCCGCTGATGGGCGAAATTGCTTCACTCAATGTATCTGTAGCCGCTGGAGTGATGTTGTTTGAAGCAATCAGGCAGCGTGGATTAGCTTAAATTTATTTTTTGGTAATGAAATTATTTCCCCGTTTAAAACCAGAAACTTTGATGCTGGCAGCGATTCTTGCTGTTGCAGCATTAATGCGCTTTTGGGGATATTCCGGTTTTTCTTTTTCCAACGACGAACTTAGTGCTTTGTACCGTTTGCGTTTCGATAATTTTTCCGATCTGGTAGATAAAGGTTTCTATGTTGATGGTCATCCGGGCGGTGTCCAGGTATTTCTATGGTATTGGATAAAACTCTTTGGTACTTCGGAAGCTAGCTTGAGGTTCCCATTTGTTATAAGTGGAATCTTAACAGTGTTGTTTTCTTACCTGATAGCCCGCAGTTGGTTTGGCCGGGCAAGTGGCCTTCTTGTGGCATCTTCTATGGCTTTTCTGATGTTTCCGATCCTCTATTCCCAGGTAGCAAGGCCTTACGGCTCGGGTTTGTTTCTGGTTATGGTCATGGTGTTCTCATGGACACATCTGGTCTTTGATATTGACATAGCTCCAAAAAAGAAATTCTTATACACTATAGTGTTCACTATTGCAGTTGCTTCCTGCATGTATAATCATTACTTCAGTTTCCTGATGGCAATTTTAGTTGGGTTAACAGGATTGATTTATGTCCGGGGAAAGGATTTGATATTCTATCTGGGGGCAGGACTTACTGCAGTAATTCTTTTCCTTCCGCATTTATATATCACTCTTAATCACCTGAGTATTGGAGGAGTCGGCGAATGGTTAGGCAAACCAGACCCCTGGTGGTTAATCAGTCATATTTTCTTTATTTTCAATCGTTCATGGTTAATTATTATTTCTATTGTAATTTTAGTTGCAACATATTGTATATCAAATAAAAGGCTTCCGACAATAAATAAGTTTGTTGCAATTTCTTTCAGTTGGTTTCTTGTACCTTTTCTGATAGGTCACTTCTATTCAATGTTTGTTAATCCTGTGCTCCAGGATCCTGTACTCATTTTTTCATTCCCATTTCTGCTTTTTGCATTATTTGCAGCTGCAGGCGATAATATAAGGAAGCCTTTTCAGCTCATTTTGGCGTTGTTTCTTGTTGCCGGCATTTTCAGCACTGTAGTTGAGAAAAAGTACTACCGATCTCAGCATTTTGGAGAATTTAAAGATATAGCCCATTCGCTGGCTAAGTGGCAACGCATCTATGGTGCTGATAGCCTTACTGTTGCTGTAAGCGTTAATAATCCTTTTTATCTGGATTACTATCTTCAAAAAGAAAACTGTCATATTTCTTATGCTCTTGCTGATTGCAAAGGACGCGAGGGTCTTATTGAGCTTGGTAAGGTTCTGCAAACCTCTAGAACTTCTTACTTTGTATATGCTTGGACCAAGCCAGTCAGTTCGCTTACTTCCGACCTGATAAGGGCAAATTATCCTTACGTTATCAGAGAAAAAAACTATGAAGGGTTTTCGGAAGTTACACTCTATAGCAAAGAAAAGCCTGTGAAAACATTAAAGACAGAACTTCCATATCAAACGCATACTGAGTACTACAACATTGCTGATCTGCCGTCAGAATTTCAATCCCATGCCGACAGCAGTATATACTATTCTTCGCCATCATCAGTAAAGCTTGATTCATTAATTGAATTTGGCCCGGGTTATGTAAATTCTTTAGAATCCATAGGAACCCCTTCTCTGGTAAGCGCCAGAATATTGACATATGCCACTTCTGGATTGAATGGCGCGCAGCTGGTAATATCACTTGAAACCAAAGAAGGAAAAAGTATCCAATGGGAGTCTTCAGAATTCGACATGTTCGCGGGCTCGTCAAATTGGTTTAAAGTAATACATACAATGCAGCTCCCACCGAATGTGTCAAAAGATGCAATTTTGAAAATATATGTTTGGAATCCTGGAAGAAAACAAGTGAATATGGATGATCTCAAAGTTGAATTATTTCATGAGTAAAAAATACTTCTTACAAAGATGAAAACAATACAAAATATAAAATCACATTTAACTGTTTTCATCATCATTGCTATGATTTCAGGTCTTTTATGCGCAGGTTGCAAAAGAACCGTTACCGATATTTATCCATCGGGCAAACCTAAGTCGGCAATGCAATATATTGGGAAGAAACTGGAAGGGATTTCTGTATGGTATTATGAAAATGGTAATAAGCAGTTGGAGATATATTATAAAAATGGTCTTACAGATGGCAAACTTACACGTTGGTCTGCTTCAGGGGCTAAATCGTTGGAGGAGTATTATTCCAAAGGTCTTAGAAACGGAAAATCAAGTACATGGGATGAGGATGGTAACTCTCAGGAACAAAAAAGCTTTGTAAATGACACCATGGATGGTAAATACATATTATGGTATCCAACTGGAATGGTCAAAATAGAAGGCTACTATTTTCATGGACTTTATAATGGACGTTGGGAATACTATAACGAAACAGGACTAAAAGTTGGAGAAGGAAATTTCGAAAAAGGCTCAGGAAAGCAACAGGCTTTCATGCGTAACGGCAAACTCTCTCACGAAGTTACATACAGAAATAATCTCAAAGACGGGCCGGAAACCTGGTTCACTCCGGAAGGGAAACCGGAAAAGCAGGTTTTGTGGAAGGCGGGAAAGTTTATTGAAGAGAAGCATCTGTAACCTGATTCCTGATAAATTCTAAAATTGTTAATGTCAGAAACATTTAGGATGAACCTCTTGGTTTTATTCAACTCTCATGCTTGCCGATAGAGGTATAATAGTTAACTTTGCCAGCCACCCTGCTTATGGGTAAAGCCACGTATTACTACTATAATAATGGAATTTGTTAATCCTTTTTTTCTTTTTGGGCTTCTGGCTATAGGTGTACCAATTCTGATACACCTGTTTAATTTCCGGAAATACAAAAGGATCTATTTTACAAACGTACGGTTCCTGAGGGAACTTAAAGAGCAGACTAAAAAGAGATCCCAACTGCGGCATCTCATTATTCTGCTGTTGCGCATCCTCGCTATTGCCTTTCTTGCTATTGCTTTTGCTCAACCTTACATCCCGTTTTCAAAAAACAAAGTGAAAGCTGATTCACGGAATGCTGTGAGTATTTATGTGGACAATTCGTTTAGCATGCAAGCAATGGGGATTAAAGGCCCTTTACTTGAAGAAGCGCGTCAGAAAGCTCACGAAATAGCAACAGCATATAAGTCAACAGATGTTTTCCAGATACTTACAAATGATTTTGAAGGAAAGCACCAACGTTTGGTTTCCCGCGATGAGTTTTACAGGATGTTGTCAGAGATAACAGTAACGCCAGTTTCGCGAAAATTAAGCGAGGTCGTTTCTCGGCAGAAGGATCTTTTAACTGAAAGTGGAGTAAGAATGAAATCAGCTTTTATTGTTTCTGATTTTCAGCAAAACTTTACAAATATTAGCTCCCTGGTTGATGATTCAACCAAATCATTTTATCTCATGCCCCTGGCTGCATCTCAGGTGAACAATCTGTATATTGATTCATGCTGGTTCGATTCACCAGTTCAACAGGCTGGATTTCCTGCCCGCCTCCACGTGAAAATCAGTAATAGCTCAACTTCCGATTTTGAAAAAATTCCACTTAAACTCACGGTGAATAATACACAAAAAGCCGTTGCCAGTATTGATGTTGTTGCAGGGAGTTCAGTGGAAATTATAATGCCTTTTATCAATTACAAAGGTGGCATCTGCCAGGGAATACTCGAAATTAACGATTACCCGATAACTTATGACGACCATTTCTACTTCTCTTATGTGGTGACTGATGCAATGTCGGTCCTTTCAATTGATGGAAAGGAAGGGAATGCTTTTTTAAATGCATTATTCCTCAGAGATTCTTCAGTGGTTTATAAACATATGCAGGAGAAGAAACTGGATTATTCAGATTTCGAAAATTACAACCTTATTATCCTTAACGAGGTGAGCAGTATTAGTACCGGTTTGGCTCAGGAACTGAAACGATTTATTGAAAACGGAGGATGTGTAACAATTATTCCTCCTGCTACGGCTGAACTCGCTTCGTATAACGCGTTTTTACAAACATTAAATGCCGGAATGCTTGCCGGGCCTGATACTGCGAAAACACAGGTTTCTAAAATCAATCTGAACCATCCGGTTTTCAGTGATGTTTTTGAGGAAAGCGAAATTCATGGGAAGCTTCCTGACAATGTTGAACTTCCGACAGTTTTTTCGCATTTTCGTATCATGTCAAATTCCCGTATTCCTAGTGAGTCATTAATGAGTATGCAGGATGGGGATGAGTTACTGACAGTTCAGCCGGTTGGCGAAGGTATGATCTATATTCTTGCCTCTCCGCTTGATGTTAAGTTCAACAATTTTCCTAAACAGGCCTTGTTCGTGCCGGTTTTTTATAACATGGCATTACTAAGCCGGCCTTCACCACGGTTGTATTATTCCATCGGCAGAGACGAGCTTGTCCGTATTTCAGGTGAACGCCTGAAAGATGATCAGGTTTATACTATTCGTAGCAATAGCAGTGATTTCGATTTTATTCCCGGAAAAGTGGAGCAGAATTCGGTTAATTTTGTGCAGGTTCACGATCAGCTAAAAGGAGCCGGAAATTATACAGTTTTTGTAGGGGATCAGAAGGTAATGGGGCTTTCGTATAATTATAACAGGAGCGAATCGGATCTGAAGTATTTTACAAGCAATGAACTGAGCCAGATGCTCGAAAAAGAAGAAATTAAGAATATCAGGGTGCTTGCCGAAAGTAATAAAGCTGTGGGAGAAGCAATAACAGAACTTAATCTCGGGAAACGGCTATGGAAATACTTTGTTTTTGCTGCATTGCTGTTTCTGTTAACCGAAGTAATACTTATCAGGCTTTGGAAAACATAATTTAGATAGATAAATACCATTCAGCTATCTAATGATGAAGATATTAGACTGAAGGCACTTTATTAAAAGATTACAGATTTATTTTGAATTATGAGCGTAATGGACGAGAACGATATTCCGGATAACGAAGCTGCTGAACAACCCGTTACACCAGAACTTGAAGGTGGAGAACTTCATCATACCTTACATCTGTCCGGTATGTATGAAAACTGGTTTCTTGATTATGCTTCATATGTCATCCTTGAACGCGCAGTTCCCGACATTATCGACGGCCTGAAACCGGTGCAGCGCCGCATACTTCATTCAATGTATGAGCTTGACGACGGCCGTTTTAACAAGGTAGCCAACATTGTAGGCCACACCATGAAGTACCATCCGCATGGCGATGCTTCTATTGGTGATGCATTGGTGCAGTTGGGGCAGAAAGAGTTGCTCATTGATATGCAGGGTAACTGGGGGAATATCCATACCGGCGATAGCGCTGCCGCTCCAAGGTATATAGAGGCAAGGCTTTCCAAATTTGCCCTCGAAGTGATGTTTAATCCCAAAACGACCCGTTGGAAAGCATCCTATGATGGCAGGAATAAGGAACCAATTACTCTTCCGGCTAAATTCCCGTTGTTACTGGCCCAGGGAGTTGAAGGTATTGCTGTTGGTCTGGCTTCAAAAATTTTACCGCATAACTTTATTGAACTTATCGATGCTTCAATAAAAATTCTGAAGGGAGAGGACTTTGAACTACTTCCGGATTTCATTACTGCAGGACTAGCTGATTTTTCAAAATACAACGACGGCCTCAGGGGAGGAAAAGTAAGGGTTCGTGCACGTATCAACCAAATTGATAAGAAAACTCTTACTATTACTGAGCTTCCATTTGGTTGCACCACAGGAAGCCTTATCGATACTATTATTGCGGCTAACGAAAAAGGGAAAATTAAAATCAGGAAGATTGATGATAATACTGCCCGCAATGTGGAAATCCTTATCCACCTAATGCCGGGTGTTTCCCCTGATACAACTATAGATGCTTTATTTGCATTCACCGATTGCGAAATATCAATTTCACCTAATAGTTGTGTTATCGACAATGGAAGACCCAGGTTCATTGGCGTTAAAGAAATGCTTAGGATTTCCACACAAAACACCGTGGATCTGCTCCGCCGTGAACTGGAAATCCGCCTGAAAGAACTCATGGAGCAATTGCTCTTTTCGTCACTCGAAAAAATCTTTATAGAAAACCGAATATACCGCGATATTGAAGAATGCAAAACCTGGGAAGAAGTACTGGAGGCGATTGACAAAGGATTGACGCCTTACAAACCTCAATTTTACAGGGAAATAATTATAGACGATATTCTAAGGCTTACAGAAATAAGGATCAAGCGAATTTCGAAATTCAATTCCTTCAAAGCAGATGAGCTGATGCGCAACATTGAAGGTGAGATTGACGAAGTGAAGAACCACCTCGAACATTTAATCGACTATGCTATCTATTATTTCCAGAATATACGCAAGAAATACGGAAAGGATCGCGAAAGAAAGACTGAGATCAGGAATTTCGATAACATTGAAGCCACTATGGTTGCCGCTGCTACGCTTAAACTATATGTGAACCGTGCTGAAGGATTTGCCGGTACTTCTTTGAAAAAGGATGAATATGTTGGCGACTGTTCAGATATCGACGACATCATTGTTTTTCGCGAGGACGGAAGTTGTATCATAACACGTGTTGTTGAGAAAGTGTTTATCGGCGAAAATGTGGTCCATATCGATGTTTTCAAAAGGAACGACGAGCGGACAATTTACAATATGGCATATCAGGATGGACGTTCTGGTGCTGCATACGTAAAGCGTTTTGCGGTGATGGGTATAACTCGCGACAAAGAGTATGTGCTGACTAAAGGTAAGCCCGGGTCCAAAGTCCTTTATTTTACTGCCAATCCAAACGGGGAATCCGAAGTGGTAAAGGTATTTCTTAAGCCAAAGCCCAAACTTAAAAAGCTGGTCTTCGACTTTGAATTCGGGTCTTTGGCCATTAAAGGGCGGAGTTCTCAAGGGAACATCTTATCGAAAAACCCAGTTCGGAAAATTGTTCAGGAAGAAAAGGGGCTGAGTACGCTTGGCGCAAGAAGCATCTGGTACGATGATTCTGTCAAACGTCTGAATGCAGATCAGCGTGGAAAGTTACTGGGCGAGTTTAAAGAAGATGATAAGATATTGACTGTAATGGCTTCGGGGCACTACAAACTAATGAATTTTGATCTGTCAAACCATTTTGATGAGGATATGCTTCTCATCGAAAAATTCAATCCCCTCAAAGCAGTTTCCGTAGTTTATTATCATGGTGAAAAGAGTACTTATTACCTGAAACGTTTCTTTGTGGAAGTGACTGATAAGAAGACAGATTTTGTTGGCGATGTAGCCGGATCTATCCTGGTTAGAGTTACCACTGATTACCTTCCTTTGCTTCTGATCCGTTTCGATGAGAAACTGAACAAGAAACCACTGGAAGATGAAGAAGTCAATGTTCAGGAATTCATTGATGTTAAAAGCTACCGTGCCAAAGGCAAGCGCCTGAGTAATTATGCAATCAAACATGTTGATCTGCTGGAGCCCTTGCCTTACGATGAGCCCGAAGTTGAACTTGTTGTTGAAGAACAGGAGCAGGAAGATCCTCAAGAGAGTATAGAGCAGGATAATCGGGAAGAAGTTTCTGAAGAAACTCAATTGAGTGAAACAGCAGATGATTTTCCAAAAACAGATAAGTCCTCCGGCGATGACAATGATGCAATTCAAATGACATTGGAATTTTAGGTTTATATGTAATCCTGAATATGAGAAGAGTGAACCGAAGATATAATTCTAAATTCTGAACCTTTATTTTGCCAATATAATGATAAAAAAGAACTTGTTTATCGCTTTTGAGGGTATTGATGGCAGCGGAAAAAGTACGCAGGTTAAAATGTTGACCGAAAAACTAAAGGAAGAAGGATATTTGGTTTATTCCACGTTTGAGCCTACTGATAGCCCGATTGGTTCCCTGATAAGAAATATTTTCAATCATAGTATAGAAGCTGACCACCGGACAATTGCAGGACTTTTTGTGGCTGACAGGTTGGATCATCTGCTGAACAAGAAAAATGGCATCCTGAAAAAAATGGAAGAAGGCTATACGGTGATTACCGACAGGTATTATTTTTCATCATATGCGTATCATGGTGCACACATGTCACTGGACTGGGTAATTGAAGCCAACGCGTTAAGTGCGGAACTCCTTCGGCCCGACATAAATATATACATTGATCTGGCACCCGACCTCTGCATGGAGCGGGTTACCAGGAGCAGAACTATGATTGAGCTCTTTGAAACCACCGAGAACCTCAGAAACGTGAGGGCTGTGTATATGAAGGCATTTGAAAAACTAAAATCAAAGGAAAACATTTTTATTACTGAGGGGAATCGTTCGCCGGAAGAAATAGCAACGGATATATGGAACGAGGTTGCAAGGATTTCAGTTTAAGTAAAATCGGAAAATGATTCAACAATATTAATTTCAGTACTACTCATTAAGACCTCGAAAATAACCTGTACAGATACCGGTAAGTTTTAAAAGCATAATTTGTTATACATGAATTCCCGCAAACTCAATATTGAAAAAATACATCAGACCAGATAGAAATGAACCTCCAAAAAACACCAGATAATAAAGTTCTTCAAGTTTCAACTGATGTAAAATGGATCGGAGTACTTGATCCTGACCTCGTTACCTTTGATGTGGTTATGGAAACCCGTTATGGCACAACATATAATTCCTATTTCATCAATGCAGTTAAAAAAACGATTATTGATACAGTTAAGGAAAAATACTGGGAAACTTACTTAGCTAAAATTAAGCAGGTGACCGATCCTTCTGAAATAGAGTATATCGTTATTAATCATACAGAGCCTGACCACACAGGCTGCCTTGGGAAATTGTTGACATTGGCTCCGAACGCTACAGTTATTGGCAGTGGAAATGCTATCAGGTATCTTTCAGATATGATAGGAGAGGATTTCAAACACCGCGTGATGAAGGATGGGGAAGTTCTGGATCTTGGGAATAAAAAATTACAAATAATCGGAGCTCCAAACCTGCATTGGCCCGATTCTATTTACTCTTATTTGCTGGAAGACAAGGTGTTGTTCACTTGTGATTCATTTGGGGCGCATTTCTGTTCAGAGGCCATGTTCGACGATTTGGTCGGTAACTGGGACGATGCGTTCCGTTATTACTTTGATGTTATCCTAAAGCCTTTCAGCAAATTTATGTTGAAGGCAATAGAAAAGATCAGGCCATTGCCAATATCGGTGGTTTGCCCCGGACATGGGCCAATCCTACGGGATAACTGGAAAAAATGGGTTGATATTTCAGAGCAGTTCGCCAAAGCAGCCAATGTGCTTCACGGAAAACAACGTGTATTTATTCCTTATGTCTCAGCTTACCACAATACTGGTTCTATTGCATATAAAATTGCTGAAGGCATAAAACAAACGGGTGATATTGACGTTCAGCTAATGGATATTGAACATGTAAGCCTTGAAGTCCTTGATGATCAGGTAGCACGAAGTACAGGAGTTATTGTTGGCTGTCCGGTAATTAACCAGAATATTTTGCTTCCGGTTTACCAGTTATTTGCTGTGATGAACCCTATCCGCGAACGCGGCAAATTGGCAGGTTCTTTTGGCTCGTATGGATGGAGCGGTGAGGCAAGGAAGATGATAGAAACTAATCTTACTAACCTAAAACTCAAAGTGTTTGGTGAAGGGGTGTTCATTAAATTCACGCCAAATGACAAAGAATTAGAGCAAGGAGTTGAGTATGGGAAGTCTTTTGGTGTTCAATTGTTGGCAAACAAAGAGTCAGAATAAAATATTTCTTAATAATTAGCTTTATAATTGCATCAATAATCTTCAAGAAGCCCGTAAAATTATGTTTTCTGCTTTGTTAAAGAAGTTATTTTGTGTTTCCATTTTTATCATGCCAATAATAGGACTCATGATTTCATGTAGTCCGGAATATCCCTTAGCCAAAGCCTATATTAAACAAGCCCCGAAAGGTTCAATTTTACTTATGCGTCCTGGTTTTGTGTATAAAAGCAATAAGCTGCGTATAGACCTGTCGGATAAGATGAGTGAAGCGGAGAAAGACTCAGTAGCTTTTTACCGTAGTTCTTTTGTTCAATATATTTACGATTCAGCCTTTCTTGATGCGTATATCAACAATTTTGTTGATGGTTTGCTTTCAGGAGGTTTTGATGTTTATGCTCAGGAATATATCGATTCGTTCATGAACGCCGGAGCACCTGCCTACATTGTGAACCTGGCACAGCTTCAAATGGACGAATCGCGCGATTCAACATTTGAGGCTATTGGTGAGTCGGATGAAGAAGGCAATAATGTATATCAGGACATAAAGATCAATACTGTACATCTAAATAGCTGGATAGAGGTAACGGAATTAAATGCCGACTCGGGTAAAGTAAAGAAACTCTTTTATGCAAGCAGCCTGGCACGCGATGGAGTTAGTAGCCGACTTAGTGTTTTACCGACGGGCGAACTAAGGTTGACTTATAAAATTGATTCGCTCAACTTGAACGATCTTTACGATCTTGCCGCCAAAAGCGGAAAAATCTATGGCAATTACCTTTACGATTATTTCATGAATGAATATATCCGTAAGTCATTACCGCCATGGGTTCAGCCTGTTCGGAGTTTACATTACGACCTTGATCTCCGCAGGATCAGAAACTCTGGCGGCGAGGGGTTCCAGGAGATTGAGGAGGGGAGATAGTTCCACCACCCATCCGGGAATATGGAGCTGAAGAAAGCTCCCCGAAATCGTTTCGCAGATATTTGTAATATCCGGCAATTGCAATCATCCCGGCATTATCGGTGCTATACTGCATCTCAGGAATAAATACCCTACATCCTGTACTTTGCTGCATATTAAGCATAGCTTGCCGCAATCCAGAGTTAGCTGAAACACCACCTGCTATTGCCACATCTTTTATCCCAGTCTGTTTCATAGCCAGTTGTAGTTTTTCCATCAATGCATTAATAATAGCCTGCTGAATAGAAGCACAGAGATCTTGTAGATTGTCAGTATGGAAAGTAGGGGATTCGCGCAGGCGGTCGCGCAAGAAATAGAGAAATGAAGTTTTTAGGCCACTGAAACTGAAATCAAGGCCTGGCACTTGTGGCCTGGCAAATGAAAACGCTTTAGGATTACCGGTCTGAGCATTTTTGTCAACAAGCGGACCTCCCGGGTATGGTAATCCAAGGATTTTAGCAGCCTTGTCAAAAGCTTCTCCTGCAGCATCGTCAATAGTTTGTCCGATAACCTGCATATCGAAATAATCTTTTATCAATACAATTTGCGTATGGCCACCCGATACAGTGAGGCAAAGGAATGGAAACCCGGGAAATATTTTGTTGCCGGATTCGTTCTGTATAAAGTGGGCCAATATGTGTGCCTGCATATGATCGACTTCAATTAGCGGGATATTCATTGCGTATGCAAATGCTTTTGCAAACGAAACTCCTACGAGCAGCGAACCTAATAAGCCTGGCCCTCGCGTATATGCCACAGCTGACAGGTGATTTTTATCTATATTTGCATGTTTAAGCGCCTGATCAATAACAGGAATGATGTTTTGCTGGTGGGCCCGTGATGCAAGTTCCGGAACTACTCCACCAAAATTGCGATGCACATCCTGATTGGCGATAATATTGGCGAGGATTTTGTTGTCAGCAATTATGGCAGCAGAAGTATCGTCGCAGGACGATTCGATTCCAAGAATGTAAACGGGCATAAGCCAGGATTAAGTAAGAGAACAAAAGTATCAAAAAAAGGTATAAAATACTGGTTGTTGTGATGGTAATGCTTGTAATGCTACCGTTGCTTTTTTATGCCACCCTGCGTATCAGTTCTGTACAAACATATCTTACCCATAAAGCAGCTGCTTATCTTTCGCGTGAACTTAAAACGGAAATTTCAGTCGGCGGTGTTGATATATCCTGGTTTCTTAATATAGTTATTGAGGATATCACTGTAAATGATCTTCATCATAAAACTTTACTCTCGGCAAACCGATTAATAATTGATATCGAAAATATTAAAATTCGGGATCACCAACTACAGATTAAGGAACTTGGACTGGAAAAGGCCAATGTTAACCTGGTGATATACAAAGGTGACAGCACAATGAACCTCCAGTTTCTGGTTGATTATTTTTCTTCACATGACACAACAGTTTCAGCTCCTTCAAAGGCATGGCAGGTTGGTGTGAATGGTTTGAAATTAGAGAATACACATTTTCTTTATCAGGATCAGCGCTATATGCAACCCTTTGGATTAGGGATGGATTATAGCAATATCGATGTCAGGGATATAAATCTGAAAATCTCAGGGCTTGGAATTATTGGCGACACGATTTCGGGTAAGATAGAACAGCTTGCATGTAAAGAGCTTTGTGGACTCGAAATACACGATATGTCAGCAGAAGTGAGGCTTTGCTCAGTAAGCCTGGAGACAAAGAACTTAAAATTGATAACTAACAGGAGCAACCTTTCCCTCGACCTGCTTTTCCAATACCCCAATTATTACGCATTTAATTATTTCGTTGATAGCGTAATTATGAATGTTGATATTAGGCCTTCATTATTGAATTTAGAGGATATAGCATTTTTTGCACCAGATATAAACGGAATGGATGATGATCTTCATATAGATGGTTTGGTGAAAGGACCTGTGAAATCCCTCAAGGCAAAAAACTTTGACCTTGCTTTTGGTGAGATGACAAAGTTTTTTGGCAATATAAGTTTACAAGGGCTTCCTGATATTGAGGAGACTTTTATTCAATTAAAAGTCAAAAATTTTACGACAAACTCGGGAGACATATCTTCAATACGCCTGCCCGGCAATGATACCGCAAACCAGCTTATCATGCCTGCCGAACTTATTACGCTGGGACGCATAAATGTAAAAGGTGTTTTTACAGGTTTTTACAATGATTTTGTTTCTAATGCCGAATTTATTACCGATGCCGGAAGTGTGAGAACAGACCTCTTACTCAAAAAAAATACACAGACAAAATTGGTTGAATATGACGGAAAAATAGTGGCCAGTCATTTCAACCTTGGTCAGGTGCTGGACATCAGTAAATACCTCGGTAAACTTAATCTTAATGCAGAAGTGAAAGGTAAGGGATTAACAGCAGAAACAGTTGATCTTACTATAGATGGATCAATTGACTCAGCTGATTTTTATGGGAATAACTTCAGTAAAACTACTGTAAAAGGACGCTTGCTAAAGAAAACATTCAATGGGTTGCTTAAGCTGGATGATGAATTGGTGAAGCTAAACTTCGAAGGGCTTATTAATTATGATCAGGAAATTCCCAGATTTAATTTTGATGTCCGTATAGATAATGCCATGCTCACTGAACTGAATATTGGAAAACGGGATCCACAATCACGTATATCCACTGTTATACATAGCAACTTTACCGGCGACAGGATTGATGATATGCTGGGTTCGCTGCTGATAGACAGTACATCCTACACCGAGCATGGGCAAACATACCATATGAAGCGTTTATTACTTGAAACAACAATGGATTCTTCCTACTCTAAAAGCCTCAAATTGACTTCTGATTTTGTTGATGCCCAGTTTACCGGCCAATATAAGTTCGACGATTTCTTCCATTATCTGAATAATATCTTTGTTAATTACCTGCCATCATTAAGGTTCAGCACTTTTGCCGCAGGAACTGCTCAGGAACAAGACCGTAAGTTCAACTACCTCATTAACCTGAAGAATACACACCCGATAACCGACATATTTTTACCGGCTCTTAGCCTGGATGGCAAAACAAGCCTTTCAGGAAGTTTTGACTCTAACACGGGACTTATCAATATCAAAGGAAGTTCGCCTTTGATCACATACAACAACACTTCTCTTAAGAATTGGTTTGTGGTTGGTAGTTCACAAAGCAACTACTTTAAATTAAGCACGGGTTGTTCACAGGTAATGTTTGGCGATTCAACTTTATTGGGTATAGAAGAGTTGGCATTTTATGCTGATGTTCATGCAGATTCAGTTGTATATAAATTGGCATGGAACGATTTGGATAAGACAGATCACAATATTGCAAGTATAAATGGAATAGCATCCTTCAAAAACTATCCTGAAATCTTATTCAAGGTCAATGATGCCCGCATAATAATTAATGATACGTTATGGACAATTAACAATGATAATTTCATAAAGATTGACTCAAGTTCAATTGTTGTGAATAATTTCCGGATAAATGGAAACAAGCAGGGAATGGTTGCAAACGGTACTATTTCTGTTGATCCGCTGGACAAACTTACTTTTACATTCGACAAATTTAATATTTCGCAACTTGATCTTCTGCTGAATACAGATGGTGTTGATTTCGACGGTTTGTTGAGTGGTTCACTTGATGTATCAGGTGTTTATGATGTGCCGAATATTGTCACAGATCTGGTTATTAACGAATTTTGCTTTAACAAGGAGAAGTTTGGTAATCTTACTTTGAAGAGCTCCTGGAATCAGAGCCTTGATGCTCTGGTACTCGACAGCCGGATAGTATATACTGGCAATGCAGGCACCACTCAGCCTATGGTAGCAAAGGGTTTTTTCTATCCTAACCGGAAAACCGACAATTTTGATCTGGATATCAGCGTAACTAATCTTAAGATTAAAACATTATCGCCTTTCTTTACAGGGTTGTTCTCAAACATCAAAGGTTTGGCTACCGGATCTCTTAAGCTCACAGGTGATCTGACGTCACCTGACCTTACCGGTAGTGTGCAGCTGATGCGTACCGAACTCAAAGTGGATTATCTCAATGTAGGCTATTCTTTTGCTACCGACTTTAATTTTTCAAAAGGCATGATGTGGTTTGATAACGTTAAAGTATTTGATTCATTAGGCAATCAGGCATTGGCGAGCGGAAAGATTTACCATCATAATTTTGCTAAATGGAGTCTTGATATTAAAATTGACGCAAAAAATATTATTGGCCTTCACACTACCCGTCAACAGAATGAGTCGTTCTATGGAAATGCCTTTGGAACAGGAAGAGTAACAATTTCAGGCACTGTTGAGAATCTCAATATTGATGTTAACATGAGAACTTCCAAGGGTACAAATATTTTCCTTCCCTATAGTTCCTCGATAGATGCATCACAGCAGGATTTTATAGTATTTGTTAATCATAGAGACACAGTAAGTAAGGAAGACAGCCATCTTCAACAGTTTGAGGGGTTGACACTCAGACTCGATTTCGATATCACAAGGGATGCAAACATTCAGTTCTTTCTGCCTGAACAGATGGGCGATATCAAAGTTAAAGGAGATGGTAAAATGCACCTGGGAGTTGATAAAAACGGTGGTTTTACAATGCGTGGTACTTACACAATGGAGCAAGGATTATTCATGTTTACACTCCAGAAAGTGATAAGCAGATCATTGAAAATAGAGCAGGGAAGCGCAATTACATGGGCAGGCGATCCTTACAATGCTGAGGTTGATCTGAGTGCCATATATAAAACAAAAGTTTTGCTAAGTGGAATTCCCGCTTTAGCCAGCGACCCAACTGTGCAAGGTAAACGGACTCAGGTCGATTGCGTGGTAAAGATGAAAAATAGTCTTATGAACCCGGATTTATCATTCAGTTTCAGGCTTCCTAGTACTGAAGATAATATTCGCCAGATGGTTTTTAATGCCATAGATACTATGAATACAGCTGAAATGAACCAGCAAATGATCTCATTGCTTGTTCTGAATAGTTTCAGCTTTTCTACAGAAAACACAAGCGTTGCAAGTAATCTGGGGTTATCATCATTTGAATTGCTGTCGCGGCAACTTAGCAACCAATTGTCCAGGATAAGTAAAGATTTTGATATTGGTGTTAATTATACTCCAGGGTCTAGTCTGTCGTCTGACGAAGTAGAGGTAGCACTTTCAACACAATTATTCAACGACCGCGTTTTGATTGATGGTAGTGTAGCAACAAGCAATAATACTACAACTCAAAATACCAGCCAGCTGGTTGGTGATGTGAACGTGGAGGTGAAAATCACGCCCGATGGGCAATTACGTGTCAAAGCGTTTAACCGTTCTAATTCCAACCTCGATTACCTGAGTTCTTACGCTTCTTACACGCAGGGTCTCGGGATATTTTACCGTAGAGAATTCGATCATTTAGGTGATCTATTCAAAAATCAACGCAAAGTTGTAGAACCTACACAATAAGAGTATAATCCTTCCTTTGATATTGAAAATGCTTGCCTGTAATTTGATGTTACCAAATGGTAATCCCTCAAAGATTCGTTAAAGTTTGTTCGCTAATGCTAGTTATTGATTCATTGGCCTGCGACTGTTTTTTTTGAAATAATAATTCGGGTAAATATTTTAGAAATATTCGCATTTATAAGTAAGGGTAAAATGCATATTAGCTGTCTATAGTATATACTGCTCGCTGATTCATATCCTGCCAGGACTTTTTCTTGATACTGTTCATTCACTCAAACAAAATAATATGAAAAAGTGCATTATTTCCTTAATCCTATCGTTAGGATTTATTACTTCATTATTTGCTCAGTCTTCGCTGAACACCACATTTGTTGGGCATTGGGGCTATGGTACTTGCGATGCTGTTGCCGTTAGCGGTAATTGCGCATTCGTCGGCAAGGGCTATATGTTTCTTGTGATTGATAAGACAGATCTTACAAATCCGGTAAAAATAGGCGAACTCTCATTACCTGATGCAATATTCGAAATCGAAATCCTGGGTAACTATGCTTATGTTGCTGACGGTGCTGCCGGGTTGCGGGTTATTAACATCTCTGATCTCTCACATCCCCATGAAGTCGGATTCTTTGATGATCAATGGTTCGGGACAGCCCGTGCCGTAAAAGTAAATGGAAATTATGCTTACCTGGCAGATAATGATGCCGGCCTCCGGATTATCGACATCAGCAATCCCGCCAACCCCCAACAGGTTGGGATTTGCGACACACCTGGATATGCTTATGATGTGGCGATTAGTGGGAGTTATGCCTATGTTGCAGATCATAATGGGGGTATGCGTATTATTAATATAAGTAATCCTTCAAGCCCTGTCGAAACAGGGTTCATAACCATGGAATACTATTATTATGACAGAATTGAAGTAAGCGGAAACTTTGTATATAACGGGTTGAATTTTGGAATGAATATCGTTGATGTTTCGAATCCGGGAAACCCGGCAATAGTTGGTACCTATATACAACGTGATAATCGCGGAAACGAATATGAACCTGAGGATTGCAGTGGCGTTGCTGTTAGCGGAAACTTTGCATTTCTTACGTCCTCAAAGCAGCGAAATTTGCTCATTCTCAACATAAGCAACCCTTCAAGTCCCATTAAAGCAGGATCTATCAATGTCGGATATTCGGTCGGAATTAGTGTTAATGCTACCAATGCTTTTATTGCAAGCCAGGAACATGGCCTGCTAATCCTCAATATTAACGAACCAGCCAATCCCCAGCTTGTTGGATCCTGGCAAACGCCAAATGCAGATGCAAATGGAATAACGCTCAATGGTAACCTGGCTTATATCGCTTATGGATTATCAGGATTATACATTGTCAACATCATTAATCCATCTAATCCACAGGAAGTCGGGTATATTGATACTCCGGGGTATGCATACAGAGTAAATATTGCGGGCAACTATGCTTACGTTGCAGATGGAGAATCAGGATTAAGAGTTATTGATATCAGCAATCCGTCAAACCCACAGGAAGTGGGGTTTCTGGATACTCCTGGCATTGCACAGGCAATAACTATAAATGGCAACTATGCCTGCATTTCTGACGGAACTTCAGGTTTACGGATAATTGATATCAGCAATCCAACAAGCCCGCAGGAAGTTGGTTTTTATGATACTCAGTCCAAAGCAATTGAAACAGCAATTGTTGGCAATTACGCTTATGTTGCAGATTATTCTGACGGTTTGAGGATTATCGATATCAGCAACCCGGCCAATCCCGTTGAAACCGGCTTTTATGATACACCTGGTTTGTCGTATGGAATAGCTATAAAGGGCAACTATGCCTATATAGCCGATATGGAATCCCAGATGCTGGTTATTGACATAAGTAATACACAGAACCCACAGCAAGTGGGATATTATTATTTATGGGGTACAATTGCGGGAGTGACCATAAAGGGAAACTTCGCTTATGTTGAAGCTGGTTTTAATGGTTTACGCATTCTCGATATCACTGACCCGGTAAATCCACTGGAGGTTGGATTTTTTCAATATTGGGGTGGTCATGGATTAGATATTTTAGGGAATCTTGTATTTGTTCCATGCAGAACATCGGGCCTGGTTATTATTAAAAACGATTTAATATTGGGCATTGATGATCAGGTCCCGGATACAAGAACCGGATGTATTCAGATCTATCCCAATCCTGCCTCGGATTTTATACAACTTTCCAGCTATTCAGGATCGTTCTTCTACCTTACAATTAGCGATGTTGCAGGCAGAGTTGTCTTGTCGCAAAAAGTTGAACAGGGGAGCAGGATTGATGTGTCAAAATTAGAAATAGGAATTTATCTTGCATCCGCCTGGTCTGACGAAAAAACAGAATCAGGTAAGTTTATAATTGACAGATAACAGCAATAAATAATTATTCCAGGAGAAACATTCATTTAAAAACCAACAAAACACGAAGGTATGAAAAAGGCAATTTTAATCCTGGCAGGGCTTGTACTTTTGACACATAAAATACAGGCTCAATCAGTTACGGATTATGACGGGAATGTATATAATACCGTTTCAATTGGTACACAGGTTTGGATGAAAGAAAATCTAAAAGTAACGCATTATACCAATGGTGACAACGTAACTAACATTTCAGACGGGGATGCATGGGCTAATCTTACAACCGGAGCCAGATGTTATTTATACAATGATTCAGTCACATATGCTCCGGTTTATGGTGCTTTATACAATTGGTTTGCAGTAAATGACAACCGTAAGCTTTGCCCTGCAGGTTGGCATGTGCCAAGTGATGCGGAATTGAATATCTTAGTAATATATCTGGACCATACTGTTGATACAACAGCTATGGATTGGTCAGGAACTGATATAGGAGGTAAACTGAAAGAAGCAGGAACACTACATTGGAACTTTCCTAATATTGGCGCTACTAACACCAGCGGTTTCAGCGCCCTGCCAGCCGGCGGCCGTGGCTTCAACGGATTATTCGGCGGTTTAGGAGAAACTGAAGACTGGTGGTCATCTACGGCGTATGATGATACCACCGCATTAAAGCGTTACCTTCATTATTACACCGCTCAGATTGAACGTAGTAATTGGTATAAAACCTGCGGTTTCTCAGTTCGCTGTGTTTTTGACTCTTTGGCTACCGGCATCGATGAAGGCAGCATTATTGATGAACCCATGCGGGTTTATCCCAATCCAACATCAGGTATTATACAGCTTTCAGGATATTCAGGAGCTTCCTTTAACATTTCAGTTTTTGATATAGCTGGCAGAAATGTCTTCTCACAAAAAGGAGAACCTGGAAGAAATATCAACATGTCAGAATTAGAAAATGGGATCTATTTAATAAAAATTCAGTCTGGCGATAATGATATAGTCAATCAGGAGTTAATTATTAATAGATAAAACTTGCTATTCTGTTTTTATCAATATCCAAATCCTATGAAAAAACTTGCTTCATTCTTTATTATTTTGCTGAGTTTCAGTTTTCAATTGGCAGCTCAGTCTTCGCTGAACACCACATCTGTAGGGCATTGGGGCTATGGCACTTGCAATGCTGTTGCCGATAGTGGTAACTACGTATTCATTAGTAAGGGCTATATGTTTCTGGTAATTGATAAAACAGATCTTACAAACCCGGAAAAGGTAGGAGAACTCTCCTTGCCAGAAGCCATTTTAGAAATACAAATCCAGGGCAACTATGCTTATATTGCTGATGGCGCTGCTGGTTTACGTGTTATTGACATTAGCAATCATAGCGCCCCCCATGAAGCTGGATTTTTTGATGATACACGGATAGGCACAGCCCGTGCTGTAGCGGTAAATGGAAATTATGCTTACCTGGCAGATAATGATGCCGGCCTTCGTATTATTGACATCAGCAATCCGGCCAACCCACAACAGGTTGGGATTTATGACACACCAGGATATGCTTATGATGTGGCTGTTAGCGGGAACTTTGCCTATGTTGCAGATCATAATGGGGGTATGCGTATTATTGATATCAGTAATCCGGCCAGTCCTGTTGAAACCGGCTCCGCTGGTTATCCTTATTTTGAAAGAATTGCAATAAATGGAGATTATGCTTATGTGGGATGTGATTTTGGAGTTAATATCATTGATATTTCTGATGTGAATAATCCAATAATTGTTTCACTCTATCTTGTATTTGGGGATGAAGGAAGGGAGCCTGAGGATTGTAGTGGCCTTTCAGTGAGCGGAAAATTTTTATATGTCACATCATCCACACAGAAAAATCTTATCAAAATAAATATCAGCAATCCTTCAAACCCTGTTGGTGCAGGGTCTTCTTATTGCGGTCCATCATCTCATGGAATAACTGTAAGCGGAAACTATGCGTATGTTGCAAGTAAACAGGAAGCTACAGTTCCATATATGAAATATGATCTACGGATTTTTGATATTAGCAATTCTGGAAATCCTCAGGCCTATAGTTCCTATTTTATACAAAACACTAACATAAGTGGAATAGCAGTCAATGCTGATTTTGCTTATATCGCTGACGGGCTTGCAGGATTGCGAATTATAAATATTAGCAATCCTGCGAATCCGCAGGTAGCCGGATCTTTTAATACACCTGGAATTGCATATAGGATAGTTGTGAAAGGAAACCTGGCTTATGTTGCCGACGGAGATTCCGGTTTACGAATAATTGATATCAGTAATCATGGTAATCCAATTGAGTTAGGTTATATAGATACTCCGGGAACTGCATTTTCATTGACAATTGAGGGAAACTTTGCTTATGTTTCTGATGGAACCAAAGGTTTGCGGATAATCGATATCAGCAATCCTGCAAGTCCGCACGAAATTGGTTTTTATGATACCCAGGCCACTGCATATGGAGCAGCAATAGTTGGTAATTACGCTTACGTTGCCGATGATACCGACGGTTTGCGGATTATTGATATCAGCAACCCTGCAAATCCGGTTGAAGCCGGCTTTTACGATACACCTGGTGAGTCATTTGGAATTGCGGTAAAAGATAATTATGCATATATCGCAGATGGTGTATCGCAATTGTGCATTATTGATATCAGTAATCCATTAAGTCCTCAGGAAGCAGGTCTTTATTATTTATGGGACAGTTTTACCGGAGTAACGATCAGCGGAAGCTATGCGTATATCTCGACAATGAATAATGGCTTGCGTATTCTTGATATCTCTGATCCGTTAAATTTTGAGGTATCAGGGTTTTATGACCCTCCACCTGTATCATATATTAATGCAGGTGGAATAGCCGTTTCCGGGAACCTTATTTATCTCGCAAATAATTTATCTGGTTTTGGTACTGATTACCGGACTTTTTCTGATTTCTCGATTATCAAAAACGACCTGATACTGGGCGTTGATGATCAGGTTCCGGATATAGAAACCGGATTTATAAAGATCTATCCCAATCCGACATCAGATTTTATACAACTTTCCGGTTATTCAGGATCGTCCGCATACATCTCAGTTTTTGATATGACTGGCAGAAATGTCTTTTCGCAGAAAGTTGAGCCAGGCAGAAATATCAATGTATCTGAATTAGATAACGGAATTTATACTGCTTCAATTATATATGACAAAAGCATTAAAACAGTCAAGCTAGTAATTAACAGGTAGCACTTCCAGGCCTCAACACGCAGACTATCTGGCTTTATTCTTTTCTTTCTTCGGGTTTAATTCCTCGCAACTTGGTGCGTATTATTACTTTATTTCTTTAGAAGAATACAGAATACAGGAGTCAGAATTTTAAAATTTTTCTGGATTCTGATACGCCACTGCTCTGCGGCGGGTAGTTCGTTTAGAATTCTTAAATTAGCCAACCTTGTATCGTTGTCAACTGAATATGCATCTGTTTGAAATAAATTAAATTTGCTTCCAGGTTCGTTTAAATTCAAAACCAGATAATTGGTAGCCGGTAAATTGGCTAAAAAAAAGCTTAAGTATGATAAAAACTCTGAGTTGGTTTGGATATTTATGGCTGAATTTATTGATGCCAAGGTTTAGTTTAATGCGTCTGAAATGGCAGCATAAAATCCATGAAAGGGACGCCTGCGCACATGCCATTGCACGAAAATGGGCACAATCAGCAATTGGGGCAAATGGTTCTTTAATAAAAGTAACGGGTGTCGAAAATGTGCCGAAGACCGGTGGTATGCTTTTTATCGCAAATCATCAGAGCAATTTCGATATTCCAATTTTGATTGGATTTGTTCCCCGGGATAAAGGCTTTATTGCGAAATTGGAATTGTTGAAGATTCCCTTTTTTAGTAAATGGATGAAGTATATTGGCTGCGTTTTTATTGATAGGCGGGATGCACGGCAATCATTAAAAGCAATCAATCAGGCAGCTGAAAGATTAAAAGAAGGACATTCGCTGGTGATTTTCCCGGAAGGGACGCGCAGTTCTGATGGAATTGTCGGGCAGTTTAAATCAGGCAGCCTTAAAATTGCCATGAAAGCAAAAGTTCCTATTGTGCCTGTAACTATTAAAGGTTCGATGAATATTATGCCCAAAGGCACATCTTTTATAAAGTCCGCAAATGTTGAAGTGATTGTTTCGCCACCACTAATTTTAGATCAATTGACTGAAAAGAACCCAGACGTCATAACCGAAATTGTTAGAAACATTATCATTTCTAATCTTGGCAATTTCCCGCCAGATGTTTCTTTATGAAAATCTAATCATATGCTTAATATAAGCGGCTTTTGCTTTCGTAACACACAATGGCTTACTGAAAGATAACACCCAAATGTTCATTATAATATTCCCAATCCCTTTTAATTTGTCCTGAAATTCAATAGCATAGCTTTTCATTTACTGCTTTTTCTATTTTTTCAACTTTCTGCTTTATAAACTTTATAACTTTATGACTTAATAAACTTTATGAACTTTATCGTTTACAAATCGTCGGCAGGGTCGGGTAAAACATATTCGTTGGTTAAAGAGTATATAACTCTGGCATTGCAGGCGCCGGATAAATATAGCCATATACTGGCCGTAACGTTTACGAACAAAGCTGCCAACGAGATGAAGCAGCGCATCCTTACTAACTTGCGGCACTTATCCGATCCGCTTTTTTACAACCACACATCCACTGTTAATTCAATGCTTCCGGAACTAAGCAGGATAACAGGCCAATCACAGGAATCAATAAGCGCAAACGCCGGTGCTATCCTAAGCCGCATATTGCACAACTATTCCGATTTTGCTATCACCACTATCGATAGTTTTGTAAATCGCATTATACGGACATTCGCCCGTGATCTTCATCTCCCGCTCAATTTTGAAGTGGAACTCAGCAGCAGCCGCCTTCTCGACCAGGCTATTGATAAGTTGATAGCACGTGTTGGAAGCGACAAGCAACTCACCGAAGTATTGGTTGAATATACCGAAAGCATGACCGATAGCGAAAAGGGCTGGAATATTGAAAAGGATCTCGCTGTATTTGGAAAATTGTTATTTGATGAAAACGGCATGTTACAGGCAGAAAAACTGCGGGAGCTTTCACTGGACATTTTCTCAAAGTCAGAAAAGGTGATGATAGCTTTCATGCTGCAGTTCGAAAAACATGTTGGCGACATTGCAAAAGCAGCCGAATCGCTTATCCGAGTGAATGGAATTGACAACGAATCATTTTCAAGAGGAAAGTCTGGAATAGGTGGTTATTTTACGCATCTGGCCAATGGCCGGATGGATAAACTCGTTCCAAATAGTTATGTACTTCAAACCATAAGCAATGATATCTGGTGTTCCAAAAAGGTAGATACTGACCAGCAGCAGGCTATATTTGCAATAAGTAAGCAACTCGGTGTTTATTACCAGCAAATCCAGGATTTTGCAAGCGGAACAAACCTAATCCGTTATAAGCTCTTCAGACTGTTGGCATTCAAACTTTATCCCCTTGCATTACTAAGTGAGATGGAAAAGGAGCTTAGTCTTATACAGCAGGAGAAAAACATTATCCATATTTCAGAATTCAACCGCCGCATTGCCATGATTGTTATGAATGAGCCGGTGCCATTCATTTATGAACGCCTAGGCGAGAGATTCCAACATTACCTTATCGATGAATTTCAGGACACATCGCGCCTTCAATGGATGAACCTGTTGCCACTGCTCGAAAACTCACTTGCTTCTGGTTATCTTAACCTGGTAGTTGGCGATGGCAAGCAAGCCATTTACCGGTGGCGCAATGGCTGTGTGGAGCAGTTTGTGAATCTGCCTCTGGTCGCGGAACAATCAGATGATGAATTTATCAGGCAGCGCGAAGAAATATTGGTTGCAAACTATAGCGAAAAACTTTTGGATACCAATTTCCGGTCGCAGCAAGGTATTGTGAATTTCAACAATGATTTTTTTACGCAGGCAGCAGGATTCCTTCATGGAGATATGCTACGGGTGTATGATCATTCCGGGCAAATATCTAATAACAAAGAAGATGCCGGCTTTGTGCATCTCGAATTTATTGCTAAAGACGATTCGGGTGACGACAATGCAACCCGTATGACTTCACGTACGCTTGATCTGATCCGTTTACTGCAGGACGACGGGAAATACAGCCTGGGAGAAATTGTTATTCTTACCCGATCCAAAGCTGATGGCAGCCTGGTTGCAAACTGCCTTGTAAAAGCTGGGATTCCCGTTGTGTCCTCTGAAGCTTTACTGTTGAATTCATCACCTGAAGTGAAGATGATGATTGCTTTGTTGCGAATACTGTCCGATCCTTCTGATAAGGTTTCCCTTGTTGAGGTTGCGCATTTGCTGTGGGAATGGCAGATAGTGGGAACAGGAACACTGGATGAATCATTTTCAGTGGCTATGCGCTGCGCAAAGGAAGATGCAGGAATCTATAACGCATACACGGGGTTGATTGATATTCTAAGTCAGTATGGCATAGATTTTGACCCTGGCGCATTTTTACGTATGCCGTTGTACGATCTTTGTGAACAATTGATTCGCATATTCAGGCTAAACAAGAATCCCAATCCTTACCTCCAGTTTTTTATGGATGCAGTTCATAAGCAGTTTGCCTCACGTGGGATGGGGCTTTCGGCATTCCTGGAATTTTGGAACGAAAATCAAAACGATCTATCTGTTGTTGTTCCCGAGCAGTTGGATGCTGTGCGTGTTATGACTATCCATAAAGCCAAGGGGTTAGAATTCCCGGTCGTTATTTTTCCCTTTGCCAGCAGCGATGCCCGTACCAATCGTAATTATCTCTGGATTGATATGGATGAGCCAATGTTGGAGAATTTACCGATTGCTCTCGTTAAAGCTACAAAAGAACTGTCAGATGCCGGTTATGACGATGTATTGAAAACGGAAGCAGGAAAGTCCAACCTCGATTTACTGAACATAATGTATGTTGCAATGACACGTCCTGTTGAACGGCTGTATATTCTAACTACGCAACCGCCAAAAACTTCTGAATCTATTGCAATGCCTGTTATCTTTAAGAATTTTCTTCAGGCAAGGGGCATGTGGAATGATGAAAAATTTGTTTATACATTTGGGAATGAGAAACCATTGGCCACGGTAAAAGTGATACCGGAAAGCAAGGCTTCACAGCTCAATGAGTTTATTTCAGTGGATTGGCGCACTAAACTCAGGCTCGCTGTTAAAGCACCGGAATTGTGGGATACTGACGATCCATCGCGTAACAGGCAATGGGGAAACCTTGTTCATACTATTCTCGCGCGCATAAGTACGATCGACCAGGTTGAAAATGTATTTGAGAAGATGAAGTTCCAAGGGTTGATCTTACCGGAGCAGGAAGAAGAATTGATGCAGAAGGTTAAAGCTGTCTTAAATCACGCCATCCTATCTCCGTTCTTTTCACCTGATGTTGATATTCGTTCTGAATCTGAATTGCTTTTGCCTGATGGAACAATCTTTCGGCCCGATCGTGTGGTGATTTTATCCAGGCAAGCGGTGGTGCTTGAATATAAAACGGGTAAGCCTAAGCCACAACACAGGCAACAAGTAGAAGCGTATGCTGATGTTCTTCAGCAAATGGGCTATGACCCGGTAAAGAAATTATTGGTTTACCTCGATGATGAAATACTTGTCGAAGAATGTTAGGAATAGTGCTGCTTAAATGAGAACATCATTTTTTTGAAGGAAGAAAGAACACAGATAAACGAGCTATGGTAACAAAAATTCAAGCAAAGGCATTCCTGGAACTTCTTGGTAATATACCGTTACTGGATGTGCGTTCGCCTGATGAATATATACAGGGGCATATTCCCGGAGCAAAAAACCTTCCTTTATTTACAGATGATGAAAGGGCACAGGTAGGAATACGCTACAAAAATTCCGGCCGCGAATTTGCCGTTAAACTGGGGTTGCAGATAGCCGGGCCAAAATTAACATTGTATGCTGACGAAGCACTTCGTTTGGCTCCAGGGCGCAAAGCTCTGGTGCATTGCTGGCGGGGAGGCATGCGAAGCGAAAGTATTGCGTGGCTGCTTCATATGGTAGGATATGAAATACATGTCCTTGATGGAGGTTACAAAGCATATCGGCAATACATACGCTCACAAATAGCTTCTCCGGCAAAGTTGATATTGGTCGGAGGGCTTACCGGAAGTGGGAAATCGGCTATCCTAAAACATCTGGCGCTAGATGGAGAACAAGTGCTTGACCTCGAAACTTTAGCCCGACATAAGGGTTCTGTTTTTGGTGGCCTTGGCCAGCCGGATCAACCAACTACCGAGCAATTTGAAAATAATATCTATCCAATATGGAATTCACTTGATTTGAATAAAGTAGTCTGGGTGGAAGATGAAAGCCGTGCCATAGGGAGCGTTAATATCCCGGAAGACCTTTTTCACGCGATGATGCAAAGCCCTGTTGCCGTAGTTGAATTGCCTGTAAAATTGAGGGTTAAACGATTGGTAAATGAATACGCCGGTATGCCCGTCGAAGGGCTTGCTGCATCTGTAATTAAGATCAAAGACAGCCTCGGCGGGGCAGCAACAAAACAAGCCCTGGAAGCTTTGGAAACAGGTGATTTTGAAACCACAGCAGCTTTGGCTCTTGTTCATTACGACAAGGCTTATTCAAAAAGCCTTTCACGGAGAAATGGGTCTGTTGCTTTCAGGTTCCAGACTGATGTGGATGATCCTGCCAGTGCAGCCGAAGCTCTTATCAAGTACTCTAAAAATAGTCTGGAATGATAAAAGAAACAATTTATCTCGATTATAACGCCACAACGCCAATAGACACTGAGGTTGTTGCTGCTATGCGCCCGTTTATTGAAATGGAATTTGGCAATCCTTCGAGTATGCATTATTATGGGATTCAGGCGCGAAAAGCGGTTGAAAGGGCACGTGAGCAGGTTGCAGCATTATTAGGTTCTTCCCCCGACGAGATAATATTCACAAGTGGAGGTACCGAATCAAATAATATGGCTCTTAAAGGTGCAGCATCAGCTCGCCAGGGAAAGGGAAATCATATTATTACCAGCATGGTTGAACATCCTGCAGTACTGGAAGTATGCCACTATCTGGAAAAATCCGGATTCAGAATAACTTATCTTCCGGTGGATGAATATGGACTCATTTCGCCTTCCGATCTGGAAGCATCTATAGGAAATGATACAATCCTTATTTCAATCATGCATGCCAACAATGAAGTGGGAACAAGACAGCCTGTTCGCGAATTAGCTTCCATTGCGCATGAAAAAGGAATTCTGTTCCATACGGATGCCGCCCAGTCAGTTGGGAAAATCAGCACAAATGTTATTGACCTGGGTGTGGATATGCTTTCGCTGGCTGGCCATAAATTATACGCTCCAAAAGGGATAGGAGCCTTGTTTATCAAACAGGGAACAACAATTGACAAACTGATACATGGTGCTACCCATGAGCATAACTTACGGGCAGGTACCGAGAATGTAACAGGAATTGTTGGTCTGGGGAAAGCCTGTGAAATTGCTTTACGTGATTTGGAGAAGAATAACCTTCATTTTGTTGAATGCCGCGATAGGTTAGAGGTCGGTCTTCTTCAGCAATTGGTTGATTGCCGTTTGAATGGTCATCCAAAGTTACGTTTACCGAATACTTCAAGTATTTCTTTCGGCGGACTTGAAGCCGAATCGATACTTGCTGAACTAACAGCCATTGCAGCTTCGGCTGGTGCTGCCTGCCATGCTCCCGGAGAAACAACTTCCGGTGTTTTGGCTGCTATGAAAGTTCCTGTTGAATTTGCCAGGGGGACTATCAGGTTTTCCGTGGGACGAAGTTCAACCGTAGCGGAAATTGACAAGGCAGTAGAGATGATTGTGGGTGTTGTGAAGAGTTTGAAACCTGAAGACCGGGGAACATTTAGTGCAGAATTATCAGAAGTAAAACTGACACATTTCACCCATGGACTGGGCTGTGCATGCAAACTTCGTCCACACGATCTGGAAGAAATTCTCCGCCAACTACCTGTTGTCAATGATCCAAATGTGCTGGTAGGACCTTCGGAGAGTGATGATGCTGCGGTTTATAAACTTAATGACGAAATGGCTATTGTCCAGACTGTTGACTTTTTTACGCCGGTGGTTGACGATCCTTATCATTTTGGTGCTATTGCCGCCGCTAATGCAATAAGCGATATATATGCGATGGGAGCAAAGCCATTATTTGCATTAAACATTGTGGGTTTCCCAACCGGAAGATTACCGGGAGAAGTGTTGCTTCGCATCTTGCAAGGTGCAGCAGATAAGGCAAAAGAAGCTGGAGTCCTTATCCTTGGCGGACATTCCATTGAAGATACCGAGCCTAAATTCGGAATGGCAGTAACAGGGATAGTGCATCCTGAAAGAGTATTGACCAATGCCGGAGCAAAGCCTGGCGATTTCCTGATTCTTACCAAACCAATAGGACTTGGAGTAATCGCAACAGCGGTAAAACGTGGACTGGCAAATCCTGAAACTGAGGCAGAGGCTATTCATATCATGAGCCAGCTAAATTTAACAGCTGCGCGGGTTATGGCTGGCTTTCCAGTTAATTCCTGCACGGATGTTACCGGCTTTGGTTTGCTCGGGCATCTTTCTGAAATGACCAAAGCCAGTGGAGTTGAAGTGACACTTTGGGCTGATTCAATTCCTTTTATCAAAGGAGCGATTGAATTGGCAAGGGCAGGGGCTGTTCCCGGAGGTACTTTAAACAATCAGGATTACTTTGGATCAAACGTAATATTTACCTTTCCAGTTCCCGATGCTGTAAAAACCTTGTTATTTGATGCTCAAACATCAGGGGGCTTGCTCATTGCATTACATAAATCAGAAGCTGGCCGTTTGCAGGAAGAACTACACATTGCTGGAATAGCGGAGGCGGCTTGTATTGGCGAAATAGTTTCGGAAGGAAAAGGATTGATTACGATCAAAGAAAAAGCGATCTGAATGCCGTTGAACTTGTTAGCATGGTTCGCGTGTTGTTAAGCTAACAATGCATTCTGACAATCAGATCGCTTCAAAGTATGACAAGGATACGAGGTTAACGAGTAGGTGTGAGATAAGAAACACCATTAGTTTATACCTGATTGAAGGAAAGGTAATACAATGTTGAAATATTTTTTTAAAGGGATTGTCACTTTCTTTATTAAGATGAAGATTAGATGGCAGCAATGGCCTGCTATCCTTAGGTTTATGGCCTTTTTTCTCCCCTCATTGCTGTTCGCATTCATCTTTACTGATATCATTTTTCCTTTCCGACCTTCCGTTACATATTCACAGGTTGTTCTGGCTGCCGATGGAAGTGTTTTACATGCTTATCTTACTCCAGATCAAAAGTGGAGAATGCAGGCTGAACTTCCAGATATATCACCGGTACTCAAAAAGACAATTGTTTACAAAGAAGACAAGTATTTTTATTTCCATTTTGGCATAAATCCCGTAGCTGTTGTAAGAGCAATATATATAAATATTATAAGGGGCGAGAGAACCTCAGGTGCTTCAACCATAACGATGCAGGTTGTCCGGCTTCTTCAACCCAAACAACGAACGTATTCAAATAAAATCCTGGAAATGTTCCGGGCTTTGCAGTTGGAATTACATTATTCCAAGCAGGAGATCCTTCAAATGTACCTTAGCCTGGCACCATTTGGTAGTAATATCGAGGGGGTAAAAGCTGCAGCTTTGCTATATTTTGGGCAAACTCCGCAGGCACTTAGCCTGGCACAGGTTGCCACATTGTCAATAATACCTAATAATCCACGATTACTAAGGCCAGGAATAAACAATCCCGCAATTCTAAAGGAGCGGAACCGATGGCTTTCTTATTTTGGAAGAAAGAATTTGTTCGAAAAGTCAATGATAACTATTGCTCTTATCGAACCATTGGAAATGGCACGTCATGAAGCACCTTCCTGTGTGCCGCATTTTTCGCGGCAGGTTTCGGTACGTTTTCCCGGAAAATTATGTGTGGAAACATTTATAGACAGGAGAATTCAGGAGATGTTAGAAAATATCTTGTATGCTGAAGTCAGGCATACCAGCAATATGAATATCACAAATGCAGCAGCGGTTGTAATCGATAATAAATCAGGAACTATAAAGGCTTACGCAGGTTCAGCCGATTTTACTGATTCAGGCAGTCAGGGGCAGGTTGATGGAGTGGTTGCGTTGCGTTCGCCGGGAAGCACGCTTAAACCTTTTCTTTATGCTCTTGCCATCGATAAGGGGCTCATAACTCCCAAGATGAAATTGAATGATATTCCTGCAAATTTCAATGGCTACCGGCCTGAAAATTACGACCAGACGTTCCGGGGGCCTGTGAGCATGGAACTGGCATTAGAGCAATCGTTAAATATCCCTGCAGTCAAATTGGCCGATCAGCTCGGAATTGATTATTTTAAGGAAAGCCTTGCTAATGCCGGATTCAACTGGATTAATAAACATCGGCGGCAACTTGGATTATCAGTAGTTTTAGGAGGGTGTGGAGTAAAACTGATAGAACTTACAACCCTTTACACCGCATTTGCAAATCAAGGGGTTTACCATCCTGTGCGTTGGGCAAAGGATCAGCCTGCATCACAACCAATTAATCTCTTCAGTCCTGCCGCGGTGTATATGATTACAGAAATACTCACTCAACTCCATCGCCCCGATTTGCCAAACCTATTTGACAATTCGGTACATATGCCTCATATTGCCTGGAAAACCGGTACTTCCTATGGCCGTCACGATGCCTGGAGTGTCGGATATAATCCGGAATATACAATCGGGGTGTGGATGGGTAATTTTAATGGGCAGGGAGTGGCCGAACTTAACGGATCGGACTTTGCGGCACCCCTGCTGTTTAAAATATTCAATGCAATTGGAGGAAGCCAACGATGGTTCACTCAGCCCAAAGGAATTGACTTCAGGATGGTTTGCTCAGAATCAGGCATGCTACCCGATACATTCTGTAAGAATCATGTTGTAGATTATTACATTCCCGGAGTTTCAACTAATCAAAAATGCAAGCATCTGAAAAAGGTCTTTACTGATCCCGGTGCAACAATCTCATATTGTACCGCCTGTTTGCCTGCAAACGGTTACATTAGTTCTCTCTACCCTGATTACGATGCTGATGAACTCGCCTATTATGACGAACAGCATATCCCATACCGGAAGATCCCGCTTCACAACCCGCTCTGTTCAAGGATATATGTTAGTAACGGCCCGGCAATTACTTCACTCACCGATGGAATGGAATATGTGCTGGTAAAAACAGCAAAGCAAAAACTCATGCTTTGCTGTGCAGCCGAAAATGGTGTTAAGAAAGTGTTCTGGTATATTGACAACCGGTTTTACAAGTCGGCTGGTCCTTCCGAAAAGATATTTTTTATCCCTGTTGCAGGAAGTGTTAAAATCTCCTGTTCCGACGATAAAGGTCGGAATTCAGATATCAGGATCATCGTCAGCTACATCTGAAAGTCAATTCGACCGCTGGGTTCTGTGGGGTTTATTTGTATATTTGCCTCATTATCCACCTTCTCAAAACCAGTATAAATGGGACTTAAATGCGGTATTATTGGACTTTCTAATACAGGCAAAACTACATTGTTCAATTGTGTTGCCAACACCAAAGTACATAATCAGCCGGGGATGCAAAAGGCTAATATCGGCCAGATCAGTGTTCCCGATCAGCGGCTTTATGAAATTGACAAACTTGTTCATTCTGCACGCGTTGTTACAGCATCTGTGGATCTGGTGGATATTCCGGGAATGTCCAAAGGTTCAGGGCAGGCCGATAGCGGTTCCAGCCGTTTTCTGGCTGATATTCAGCAAACGGACGCCCTAATTCATGTTATCCGTTGTTTCGATAGCGATACCGTACCTCACATTGAAGGTAATGTAAATCCGGTGAGGGACAAAGAAATAGTTGACCTTGAACTTTGCATACGCGATCTGGGCATGGTTGAGCGCAAGATCCAGAGGACAGATAAACTCGTAAAAGTAGGTGATAAAGATGCAAAGAAAACGATGGAAATTCTTCATGTTTATAAAACGCATCTCGAGGATTTTAAACCTGCACGCACTGCTCCTGTGCACGAAGAGGATAGGAAACAGATCGCTGACATGTACCTTATTACCGATAAACCGGTGATTTATGTTTGTAATGTTGATGATGGTTCCGCTGTTACAGGCAACAAATACTCAGATAAGCTTCGTGATGCAGTGAAAGATGAGAATACTGAAGTACTGATTATTGCTGCTGAAATGGAAGCCGAAATAGCTGAACTTGAAGATCCGGAGGATAGGGCAGTTTTCCTGGCTGATTCCGGGTTGGCAGAACCAGGAGTTAATAAGGTTGTAAGCTCCGCTTATCGTTTGTTGAACCTGCAATCATTTTTTACTGCCGGGCCAATGGAAGTCCGCGCCTGGACAATCCACAAAGGAATGACTGCTCCTAAAGCTGCAGGAGTTATCCATAGCGACCTCGAAAGAGGTTTTATCCGTGCCGAAGTAATGCATTACGACGATTTTATCAAGTACAAAACTGAACATGCCTGCCGCGAAGCCGGGAAATTATTTGTGGAAGGAAAGAATTTTGTTGTTGGTGACGGGGATATTCTTCATATCAGGTTTAATGTTTGATGGTATGATCAGATGACCTTACAATAACCCCCCACCTTCGGGGATATCAGCCCTGAAACCAACAAAAAAGAATCAGCCGGAAAGAGAAGCTCTTTCCGGCTGATTCTTTTTAAGACAAGAAAGGATTATTTTACAAATGACCTGATTTCTGAATTGTAATCTACGCTTACATCAAGCCACTCATCCAGCATATTCTGCCAGCTACCTTCACCATAAAGTTTCTCATATGCCTTTTTTGCACCCATATCTTTGGACCACTCATCATAGGAATTAAAACTCCAGAGCATTCCAATATCACCACCATCTTTAGAATGTAACGGGCTGTTAAAAATGACGAAGGATGAAGTGCCCATAGTTTCATATGTTTTCTTTAACTTTTCCGCAATCGCTTTAAACCTGTAATACTGGCCGCGCTTCAGTTCTACACTCCAGACTTCATAATACTTTGATTTAGAAAGCTTGTCGAATCCATAGGATAGATCGGGATTATAATCAGACAACTTTGTTGCGCCATATTCTTCTACCAAAGGATCAACTGTTTTTGTCCAATCATCGTCGTGACCAGCTTCCTTTGCAGGACGTGTGTCAATTGCCGAATAGGTAGTCGGGCCGAAAACCCATACATACCAACCGGCTTTTTCGCCATACTCAACTTTCCTCAGGCCGGCTTTGTAAGGGCCTTCAGGATGGTACTTCAGATCGTGTGCTTTTACGGCTGCTTCAAACTTGTCGTCCATTCCACGTTTTGGAAGGATGTACATCGTTTCTACAACTGTTGTTGGTTTGTCTTCACTCGTTTGTGCAAAAGCGTTGCTGATAAACAACACTGCAACAAATGCAATTGTGATACTCTTTTTCATGATTTAAGGGTTGATTAATAAATCAGTTAATTAGTAAATACTATATCTAAACAAACTGTAATTAAGAAAGTTTATAAATAAGCAAAATATGTTATCAGCTAATTGCATGAATACCATAAAAATTGATAAGATGATTCAATATATAAGATGGAGGACTTGATGGGACTGATTCTTTAATTGAAATGAGTAAGAGATTATGAAGGCCGGCCATGAATGAAAGCAAACCTTGAGCTGTTAATTCAACGGATTCTTAATGACTATAGCAGAAAAAATCAGGTTACCTGCACCACTTGGTTTTCTCGTACATATTTTCTTTCCCCAATTGTTCAGCTTTAAGGTAATCAGGGCATGACTTGTCATGAAGTCCCTCTGCAAAATATGCATCGCCACGGTTAGCATATGCATCAGCATAATCAGGCTTCAGTTCAATAGCTTTCGAATAGTCAGCAATTGCACCTTCAATGTCTTTATGATTTAAACGGTTATTTCCCCTGAAGAACCATGCCGGGGCTAATGAGGGATCAGTAGCTATAGCTTTGGTAAATAATTCATAAGCAGCTTTACTATCCTGCTGGTATTCTTTTACGCTCCCCTGCTTTACAAATTCCAGGGCTCGCTGGCGGCTGGATTTGCATGATGTTAATGCCACAATTGATAAGCAAATTATCCAAAGAATTCTATTCATCTGATATAATTATATGACAACAAATGTCCTCAATTATCAGACTTAAAAATACAAAGGTTTGAATTTTACTTTTTGTCCGCTAATCTGAAGGGCCGGCATAGGAAACTTAAGAACCCCAATGGCTTCAAATATCCACTTTAGCGTAGCAGAACGAATGCGGAGGCGCGTTAAATCAATGTCGGGAGCAATGTAAAATAAACGTTGTGTTTTGAATCCATCAATAGGATAGCTTCTGTAGAGGGGAGTATTATTAACAGGGCCGGTCATCCCGGTTACACCAAGGCCCATAGCAATATTTAGCCAGCAGGGAATATGCAAATCCTTTTGGCTGAAACTTTTCAGATTGGCTGATAACCAAAATGTTTGACCATTATAGTCTTTAATCATCTTCTGAACAGAATTGCTCCCCAGCAAATCAGGGTTTTGATTGGGAAACGAAGTAGGATGGTAAGACCACTTGAGTACTATCTTTTGATTGTGCCATATAAGTTGCTGACTGATAAAGAGTGCGGAGCCCAATGCATTAGATGCCACGTCACTGGTTGACGCACACCATTTGGAGTCAAAACCATCAAAAACCTCCTGTGAGGTGAGCATGAAAAATCCTGACAGGCCACCTATCCAGGCTGCTCGTTGTTCACTAGTTCCAGCCCATCGTAGCAATTTATAACTCATCCTTCCTATGTAATAAGATCCAATGGTATGATGATTCGCATCCATACCCATTCTCCAATCATCCTTAACAGTATTAATTTTAAATCGTGATTGTAGATTGTCCTTGTATTTAATGTTGTATAGCGCAAGTAATGTGCCCAGATAAACGGCTCCTCCGGCAATTTCTATAGTAGTGGTTCTGCGGTGCATTATTTCCGAACTGTCCCTTAAATTAATGTAAGGATGAACTTTGCGAATTGAGTCATTCCCCGCTAAGGTTGTAAATGAAAGAGAAAAATAGAATATAAAAAGAAGTAATCCCTTCATAAGCTATAAGTTGGCTCACCGAAGGTACAAAATCTGAAACAAGAATACAAGAAAAATTAAAAAACAAACAGTGGCTGTTTTAGATTGTATAGGTATATTTACTACTATCAGGTTTGATTTTGTTTAAGCGGTACCTTAAAAATACAAAAGTCTGAACTTTGCTTTTTGACTACTGATCTCCAAAGCCGGAAGCGGAAATTTAAGAAATCCTATTGCCTCGAACACCCATTTTAAAGTTGTAGAATGAGTATGGATGCGGGTAAGGTCAATATCAGGTGCAATGTATAATAATCGCTTCCGTTGGAACGAAGGAATAGGAATGCCTTCATAGATTGTAGGATTGTTTCCTGCCCCGGTCATACCAGTGCCCCGGTAACCTACTGCAAGATTTAACCATTTTGGAATGCGGGATTCCTTGCAGGAGAAACTGCGGAGGTTTGCCGACAGCCAGTATGTTTGCCCGTTGTAATCCTTAATAACCTGTTGTATAGAATTACTTCCCAGAAGATCAGGGCGATAATGAGGAAAAGCAGTTGGATGATAGGACCATTTTAATAATACTTTTTGCTGGTGCCAGGCTAATTGCTGGCTTATAAAAAGAGCTGAACCCATCGTATTTGCTACCAGATCGCCAGTTGAAGCACCCCATTCAGCTGAAAAACCATCGAGTATTTCGATAGCAGTAAGGTAGAAAAATCCGCTAAGTCCACCTATCCAGATAGATTTATTTTCATTCATCCCTGCCCATCGCCAGGCATCGTACCCCAGCCTCCCGATATAATATGAAGTAGTCAAATGCCCCAGTTTATCCATACTCATCCACTCACTGTTGTCATTTATGAAATGGAACCCTGACTGCGGGTAATCTCTGTACCAAAGTTGATAAAGTCCGGTCATACTAACAGCATAAACTGTTCCCCCTGCTATTGCAAGGGTTTTAGTGCGGTGCCGGAGGACACCGCTGTCGGCAGTGCTGAAAGGCGAAGCAGTATTACTGGTCTGACTGTAAACTCTTAGGAATGAAAGTGAGAGGCAAAAACTTACTATAAGTAAAAAAAATCGCACAATGGATTGGTTTAGGAATCAAAGGTAGTGAAATCGGAATTTAAAAAAGAGTTGAAAATTTATTCGCTTTGCTGGTGAGAACCTTGCTGCAGCATGAAAGGCTGTATTAAGCAGGTGATAAAATTTGAGGAACTGAACAAAGCAGGGTTTAAAGGGTTTACTATCTGATACTTTACTGATAATTATTTCCGGGCTTAAAAAACAAATCAATAAATGAATATTTCAGACTTTCTTATTACGAAGTCATTAGAATAGAGGGCATGAATATGAATATCAATGAGTTGTAATTTGAAGAGAACATATTCCTGAACTTAAAGCGGAAACTAAAGAAGGTGACAAAACAGTGTATAGCATTCATATATCCGGATGATTGTTTATGAAAACCAATCTGATTCTCCTTTTATCTTTTATACCAGTCGGCATTTTTGCGCCTGATGCACAGGGGGATAATGGTGTTTTGCAGAAAAGTACCGACGATACAACCCGCATCAGGATGCTCAATGAACATGCCTTTAAATTTGCTGAGCAAAATGATTTAGACAGCTGTTTGCACTACGCCTCCAAAGCATTAAACTTATCAAACAATCTTTTATCATCTAAGAGAGCACTAAATAGCCATGAGTTTTTGAAACAAAGCAAGGTGCTTAAAGCTAAATCACTGGCTAATATTGCCATGGGTTTGATAAATAGTAATCCTGTTCAGGCATTGGATACATTGCAAGATGCTTTATTATTGATGAAGGAAGTAGGAAAGAAGGCAGATCAAGCCGACATTTATTCTTCCATCGCATTAGTTTATGATTCTCATTTCCAGAATGAGTCTGCTCTAAAGAATCATCTGAAAAGCGTTCGCCTTTACCGGGAAACCGGAAACAAAAGTAAGCTGGCTTCAGAGTTGACATATTTGGCCATAGCTCAGAGAAATCTCGGTAAATATGGTGATGCCCTGGGAAATTTGATGGAATCCCTGAAAATCAGCAGGCAAACCAACAACAGCAGATCAGCAGTTGAAACCTACCTGGCAATGGGATTTGTATATCTTTTTGTCGAAAAATGGGATGATGCCCTGGAGAGTCAGCATGAAGCCCTTCGTATTTATAAGAAAATGAACGATACACTTGGTATTGCCAGAGTATATAATGATATAGGTGTTACAAATATGCGGGCAGGGAATTTTACTACAGCATTAAAGAATCACAAGGCTGCTTTGGAAATAAGATTAAAATCAAAGGAATATTATTATACTTTTTCCTCATATTCATACATTGGAGAAATTTATGAAGAGTTGGCTAACTTCCCTGAGGCTCTCAGAAATTATGAGGCTGGATTAAAGTATGCAGAACGTTCGGGCGCAAAGACCGGTATCATTGATGCTAATCTTGAATGCGGAATGATACATTTCAAAACATCTGGATATGATAACGCATTGCAACATTTTTTGGTTGCCTTGGAATTGAGTCGAAAAATTGAAGATCGCACCGGTGAATCTAAAGCAGCCATGAATATTGCCGATATCTGCATTTCCCGCAACGAAACAGGAAAAGCCATCTCCTGGTTTAAGAAAGCTGCAAAAGTTTCGCCTGAATCGTCATTTAAATTTATGTCTGGAATATATAAAAGTTTAGCCGGTACATACTTCAAAATTGGTGATTATGGAAATGCATACAAGTACCAATTGTTGTATAGCCAGGTTAAGGATTCTCTTGTAATTGCTGAAAACCTGGTGAAAATAACTACGCTGACCAACCGCATGGAAATTGAAAACAAGCAGGCTTTACAAACTGAAAAGTATAATAAGATGCTTGATATCAAACAGTCAGAATTAAAGCGCCAGAGAATCTTCCGGAATTTTATTCTTTTCGGGATGTTTGTTATACTGGTAATGGCAGTGATATTTTTTATCCGGTTTATCGAAAAGAACAAGCTAAATACCAAATTGAACAACTTGCTTTCGAATCTCAAATCAACCCAATCCCAACTTATCCAATCAGAGAAAATGGCATCCCTTGGCGAACTCACCGCCGGCATTGCCCATGAAATTCAAAACCCTTTAAACTTTGTCAATAATTTTTCGGAGGTAAACTCAGAACTGATAGCTGAGATGAAAGATGAAATATACAAGGGGAACCTGGAAGAAGTAAAAGCCCTTGCTGATGATATTGCTGACAACGAACAAAAAATTAACCAGCATGGCAAACGAGCCGATGCCATTGTAAAAGGTATGCTCCTGCACAGTCGCAGCAGAAATGGCATAAATGAGCCAACTGACATTAATGCGTTAGCTGATGAATATTTACGTTTAGCTTATCATGGGCTTCGTGCAAAAGACAAGACATTCAATGCAACCTTAAAGACAGATTTTGATGAAACAATCGGAAACATCAACATCATCCCACAGGATATAGGCAGAGTAATTCTGAATTTAATCACCAATGCATTTTATGCCGTTACAGAAAAGAAAAATCAATTTGGATCGGATTATGAACCAACAGTTTCAGTAAGTACAAGAAAAATAAATGGCAAAATTGAAGTACATGTGAAAGATAATGGCAATGGTATTCCGCAAAATATATTAGCCAAAATCTTTCAACCCTTCTTTACTACCAAGCCTGCAGGGCAGGGCACTGGCTTAGGTTTGAGTATCAGTTACGATATAGTAACTGAAGGACACGGAGGTGAACTTAACGTAGAAATTACGGAAGGCGGGGGTGCAGAGTTTATTATTAGATTACCTGTAAAAATCTAAAATTATCAGATGAAATTATTAGTTGTTGACGACGAACAGGTGGTGATGACGAAAATTATGCCTTGGCCAGGCAAATTGGGGCTGACGATTTTTGACCAAACTACTTGATTTTAATCTGTTAAAAGAAAAATTAAATAGCAGAACCTGATGGCAAAAATATTAGTTGTTGACGATGAGGCTGACCTGGAAATACTCATAAAACAAAAATTTCGCAGGCAGATTCGGGAAAACCAGTACGAATTTGTATTCGCTGTTGATGGCAACGATGCTCTTGATAAATTGCAGCAGCACAAGGACGTTGACTTGGTATTAAGTGATATCAACATGCCGGGAATGGATGGTTTGACGCTTCTCGTTAAATTGAAGGAGATAAGCCCCCTGCTTAAAACAGTGATTATTTCGGCATATGGCGATATGGATAATATCCGCATTGCGATGAACAGGGGAGCATTCGATTTCCTTACAAAACCGGTGAATTTTGAAGACCTTGAACTTACCGTAGAAAAAACAATTCTTCATGTAAAGCAACTTGCGGAAACACTCAAAGCAATTAAAGAAAACAATATCCTGCGGATGTATGTTGATGAGACGGTGCTTAATTTCATGAACAGCCGCGAGTTTGAATCAACTTTGTTGGCAAATGAATCAATAGAAGCTACGGTGGTATTTATCGACATCTGTAGTTTTACGTCAATTACTGAAAATGAGCCTGCAGATAGGGTCGTGAACCTGCTGAATCGTTATTTTGACATAATGGTAAAAGAAATCATCAGCCAGGGCGGCTATATCGACAAATTTATCGGAGATGCTATTATGGCTGTATTCCGATGCGATTTCCACCTGGACAAGGCTGTTGAAGCATGCCTTGGTGTGATAAAGCAAATTGAACTAATGCCTGATATTGCAGAAGAATTACATTTTCACCCTAAAGTATCTATTGGAATAAACAGTGGAATTGTTATTTCAGGTAACATTGGCTCAAGCAGCCTTCGCCGGCTGGACTATACGGTTATAGGAGATGTTGTGAATACCTCACAACGCCTGCAATCCGCCGCACAGGCAGGACAAATTTTAATAGATGAAAACACTTTTGAAAAAATCAGAGAATCGTTTACCTGCAGAAGGGTAGAAGAGATAAATTTGAAAAATAAGCAGAACGTAATTACGGTATATGAGATACTAAATTAACCCAATTATTGCTTATGATATTCATCCTCCGCATTAGTCACCTCTGACTACCGGATTTGCGAAAACGCAAACTATATCGCTGGGAATAACTACATCAAAGATGCTTGTACTATCGCAGATCCTTAAAGAATCGGTATTTGAGCCACATTAGCTATCCTCAGGGGATCGTTTCACACAGGTTCAATCAGATCCCAACGATTGCCATACAGGTCTTCAAATACAGCTACCATACCCCAGGTTTCTTTTGTTGGTTCCCGAACGATAGTAATTGCATTATCAACCAGATTCTGATAATCACGCTGAAAGTTGTCTGTGTATAAAAACAGGAAAATCCGGCCACCGGTTTGATTGCCAATCCTGCTAAGCTGCTCGTCATTGTCAGCTTTTGCCAATAAGAGGCAACAATCTTGTGAACCTTCAGGAGCAACAAGAACCCATCTTTTCGTGGGGCTGAGAATCGTATCTTCAACTAAGCGGAAGTGGAGCTTATGCGTGTAAAACGCAATTGCTTTATCATAGTCATCTATTACCAGCGCAATATGTGCAATCCTTTGTGTCATTACATTGTTGTTTATCCAATAGTCACCTATGCTATTTATTTCATTAATTCTGAGAGTATTTTAACCGAATCTGAAATGCATTTCGAGCATACAAGTTCGCTGAGGTTCTTATCCTGCATCATTTGCCGGCCTTCTTCAGTTTTAAGATCGACTCCGAGGAGTTGCCTGCAATTAGTTGTTTTATGCAGGGCAGTGAAGCGTTGGTTGAATTCCTGAATCATTGTGTTGGTCTTGTTTTTCCGTTCATCAACATCAGCATATTTGCGGCTATTATTAATTCCAATAACCATGAATGCTCCTGTTGCGGCGCCACATGTTTCCTGCAGCCGTCCCATTCCTCCGCCAAAACCACTGCTGATGGCCAGGGCCTGATCATTATCGAATTTTGTGACTTCCGGGAAAGCTGTTAATACAGATTGGGCACAATTCGCACCGGATCTGAAAATTGCGAGGGCTTTTTGATGCGGATTATCCATAGTTATTTTTTTAATATTAAAGGATATTTTCCTCTACCGGTCAAGTCTGATAAGAAATTGCCACTAAAGGAATTATTATCGTGATAAAT
>CAZEDO010000007.1:36080-58652 GCA_964511085.1 uncultured Lentimicrobiaceae bacterium | reverse complement strand
TAACGATCATGTAAACGCCAAAGTAGCGTTTATTTCAGTTATGTATGAACTTGTTTTTCATTTGTGCAAGATCTTCATTCCGGATTGGTTTTTCAAATTTAGGTGATTAGCAGCATATAATTCTTATAACTGTAAATTTATTCTGATTATAGCTGGAAACTAAGAACAAAGGGCTGCTCAAACCCTGTAAGAGATCAAAAATTAAAAGGGGCAGTCACTTCTTCAGCAACCGCCCCTTAGCAATCAAGGTTCAGGAATCTTTAGTTCCCTCTACCGTTGCTGCCTAACATAAGCAACTCATTTACCAAAATCTCGGTGGTGTTGTGTTTGTTACCATCCTTATCCTGCCAGTTGCGGCTGGTAAGTTTGCCGTCCACGGCAACCTCAGCGCCTTTTTTCAGGTATTTTTCGCAGACATCACATAACTTGCCCCATACAACGAGGTTGTGCCATTGGGTTTCGGTAACTTTTTCGCCTTCCTTGTTAAAATAGGTGTCGTTGGTGGCGATGGAGAGATGGGCAACTTTCTTGCCTTTTTCGAGGTTCTTCACTTCCGGATCAAGGCCCAGGCGGCCGATCAGCTGTACGCGGTTTCTTAAAGTATTCATCGTTTTTGTTTTGCGTCTACCGGTGGCAGACAGGTTAATAATTGTGTTTCGAACTGGATTATTTAAGTGTCGTTGACGAAGCAAAATTATAACCGCCAGGTAGCCGGATTCGGTTATTAAATAATTACATACGCTTATAAACGGGTATAAACGTTTAAAAACGTTTTTGTGTATCTTTATCAGTGATTTAGAAAGTAGAAAGTAGAAAGTTCATAAAGTGGAAGGGTTGATAAGTTGATTGGTTGATTGGTTGATAAATATTCACTTTGAAAATTGTTTTTTATGGAAAGAAAATGCCTTGAGTGTGGCGAACCCTTGCTGGGGAGGATAGATAAGAAATTCTGCTCGGACCTGTGCCGCAACAGTTACAACAACAGTTTAAACACCGTATCGGCTGATGTTGTGCGAAAAGTGAATACTATCCTTCGAAAGAACCGGCGTATAATGGCAGAGCTAATCCCCCTGGATAAGGTTACCGTTCACAAGGATAAACTGGTGAACAAGGGATTTAATTTCAGTTACTTTACAAGCATCTATACCACGCAGAAAGGAGCTACATATAAGTTTTGCTACGAATACGGATACCTTCCCATCGAGAACGATTATTTTATGCTTGTGCTGAGGGATAATAAAGGAAAGAAAGGGGAGAATTAATACATAACCAGAAGAGAACAGGGAAGAATTCTCTCTATATACACACATTTACTTCGGCAACTTGCGGGTGCGCTTTAATATCCCATTGGAAATGGTAAGAAGCAACATCACCGCGGCAACCAGTAATGATATTCTTGCAATATAATCTCCATAGCGCACATAAAATGTGAGCTTGTCGTTTGTATTTATGTTTTGTTTTATAACAGCAGGTTCCCAATAGGTAGTAGCCTGAGCCACATCGCCGCGCTGATTGATAAACGCAGATATGCCGGTATTGGCGGAGCGGGCAACACTTCTCCTTGTTTCAATAGCCCTGAGCACCGAAAACAGGAAATGTTGCCTGTGGCCTGCGGTATTGCCCCACCAGCCATCGTTGGTAATCACAAAAATGGCATTGGCACCGTTGCGGACAAACCCGGCAACAAAATCGCCGTAAACCGATTCGTAACAAATACAGGGAGCAATTTTAAGTCCGTTAGCCGCCACAAAAGGAGTGCGCTCAGGATCTGTTGCCAGAGTCCCTACAGTTCCCCCAAGATCAATAGCATATTTTTCAGTGAATTTGAAGAGTTTGGGATATGGCATCATTTCCACTCCCGGCGTTAGCCGCGATTTGTGGTAGCGCTGGAGTTTGCCGGTTATGTTAAAAAAAAGTGCCGTGTTGTAAGAGTCATAGTATTTATCGACATCGGTAAATTTGCGCGCAGTGAGCGAAAGCGGTTCTCCCGGCTGAAATAATTTCCTTGATGATATTCCAATAACCATGGCAACATACCTGTGATTACTAATGTATTGCCTCAGTATTCCGGCACTTTCCGCCAACTCAATCTGATCTTCCCAAACATATTCCTGTATGGCACTTTCGGGGGCGACAATGTAATCAGTGAGACTATCGGTTTTTTTATCAGCAAGCTTAAGAATTCGCCCGAGAACCTCTGCAGGCGGAGCACTGTACTGCTCGTTATAAGGATCGATGTTTGGCTGCACTAAAACAACCGAAATCGGGGATTCTTTTTCGTGGTAATTTCTGTAAATGACCAATGAAGTTATTACAGGAAGGATTATCAGTATTAAAACAAGCAGAATATTCCTGTAAAACGATTTCCCTGGTCTGCGTGCTTTAAACAAATCCTTATATGCCATGAATAAAATTATATTCACGATTAATATCCATAGCGATCCACCAAACGTGCCTGTGTATTCATACCATTGAATCCATGTATGATAATTGGCAAACCCATTGCCAAGGTTAAGCCAGGGCCAGTTGAGGTCCCAATGAAGGTGAATGTATTCAAACGAAAGCCAATAAACGATGAGTGCCAGATAACTGCAGATGCCAGGTTTAAGGATGCGCCGCGTAATGTGAAAGAGCGTAAATACCATTGTCATGAACAGGGAATTCAGGAATATTGCTGCAATTGCTCCGGCAAGGGTTGAATTATATATCCAGTAAGTTGTGAGGATATTCCATATCAAAAAAGCGGGAAAGCTATACCAGGTTATGCTAAAACGACTGTTTTCCGCCCTGTTTTCACAAAAATTATTTTCAACAAGAAGAAGAGGAACAAATCCAATAAAGAGAAGTGGCGCAAATCCATCGGAAGGCCAGCCAAAACTAAGCAACAATCCGGATACAACCGAAAAGAGTACAAGTTGATATTGTTTCATCTTTGAAAATTAAATCTATCCATGTAAGGGTTTGAAACCAGGTAAGGGTTATCTCATCAAATATGGTTTTGCGCTTCAAACTCCTGAAACGCATTCAAAACGTTTCAATAAAGGAAACTATTGTAAGGATAACGCACAACATGCACTTTTTTAACTTCATCGTAAAGCATAGAACGCAAGTTGTTGATATTTATCTTTTGTTTGGCCGAAATAAATACCGCCGGGGTATTTGCTTTTGCCATCCAGGTATTTTTTAATTCTTCGAGCGTAAGGGGCGGATTTGTTATTGTCAGATCGAAAGGGTCAATCTCCACATGTGGAAATTCATCTATTTTGTTGAAGACCATGATTACCGGCTTGTCGCCAACTTTCATGTCACTGAGTGTTTGCTTCACTACGTTTATCTGCTCTTCAAATCCGGGATGCGAAATATCCACAATATGAAGGAGGAGATCAGCTTCCCGCACTTCGTCCAACGTTGACTTGAATGATTCTACAAGATGGTGAGGTAATTTCCGGATAAACCCGACAGTATCAGTTAGCAGGAAAGGCAGGTTTTCGATAACCATTTTACGTACGGTAGTGTCCAGCGTGGCAAATAATTTATTTTCGGCAAAAACATCCGATTTACTCAGCAGGTTCATCAGTGTAGATTTGCCGGCATTGGTATATCCAACAAGGGCGACACGCACAAAATCCTCACGGCTTTTGCGTTGCGTAATCTTCTGCTTGTCGATGGTTTTAAGTTTATCCTTCAGATAGATGATTTTTTCGCGGATGATACGCCTGTCGGTTTCTATTTCTTTTTCGCCCGGGCCACGCATTCCCATACCGCCACGTTGCTTGGTAAGGTGAGTCCACATGCGGGTAAGACGTGGAAGCATGTATTCGTATTGTGCCAGTTCCACCTGGGTCTTGGCCGTTGTAGTGCGGGCCCGGTGGGCAAAAATGTCGAGGATCAGCGCAGTGCGATCCATTATTTTGCATTCCAGCACTTTCTCAAGGTTTCTTATCTGCGAAGGATTAAGCTCGTCATCGCAAACAACTGCATCAATGCTTTCAGCTTTTACATATTCAGCTATTTCCTGCAATTTGCCTGAGCCAACGAATGTGCGGGAATCAGGATTGTCCAGCCGCTGAACAAATCGTTTAGCAGGTATTGCGCCTGCGGTTTCCAACAGAAACTCCAATTCGTCGAGGTATTCATTTGTCTGTTGTTCGGAAACACGTGAAGTAATTATTCCAATTAATACAGCTTTTTCAGGGACAAGGGAAGGAATGGGCATAAATAATTTAATTGTGCAACAAAGATACCAGAAAACTACAGACAACTTTGAATGGAAAATAGAGTGCATTATTCAATAAACGCCCATTACAAAGCGAACTATACTTAAATATTGGGGTAGCTAATGATTGGTAGTCGCAGCGTAGGCAAGAAATAAGCAGTAGTATAAAGAATCAGACAAGTCGAATAAAGATCACTATTCAAAAACATTGACTGCTCTTTTTCGATTGCTGCGCTTGGATTTTATAATAAAATAAATTGAAACAGTAATAAGAAGGAAATATGTGGAAAGTTCTGATTGGATACCCTTTGTGATAATGATATGAAAAATACTGAATACACATCCAATTAATACGAGGAAGAATCCAAAGACTTCAAATTTAGTTTTGTCGAGAGCAAGCGTAATTATGGATAGTCCAACAAATATCAGCAGCAAAACTACCAACAGGAAATAATCCCAAAAGTCACTGCCTGATTCAATACTCATCCAGATATCAACGAGTTGGGAAAAAACAAACAAGATTACGCCAACTCTAAGTAAAATTGCTGAAACAAGCAGGACTGTTTTATTTGCACTCATAAACTATAAATTTTTAAAACTCTCTGAATCCGATAATATGCCTTACTTCGCTCATTGTAGCCGAAGCGCTTTCCCGTGCTTTCTCAGCACCAAGTCGTATAACTTTTTGAAGGTAAGTGTTGTCCTGTGATAATTCGTTTATCTTTAGTCGAAGAGGAGTTGTGAAAGCGATAATATCTTCGGCCAATTGTTTTTTCATGTCACCATAACGAATTGAACATGTGTTGTATAGTGTTTCGAAATATGCAGATGTATCTTGTGCGGAAACGACTTTCATGAGATTAAAGAGATTCTCTATTGCTTGGGCTTTGGCCTGGTTGGGCTCGGTTGGGCCACTATCTGTAACAGCCCGCATCACTTTCTTGCGGATAACTTCCGGCTCATCAACAAGGAAAATAGCATTGCCTTCACCTTCCGATTTCCCCATTTTTGTACTTCCATCAAAGCCGGGAATTTTAACCAGTTCTTCGCCAAAGTTGTAAGCGACAGGTTCCGGGAAAATATCAACTTTATGAAGACGGTTAAAACGGTTAGCAAAAGTACGGATCATCTCAAGATGTTGTTCCTGATCCTTGCCTACCGGAACCTTTGTTGCTTTGTGGATAATAACATCAGCAGCCATAAGTGTGGGATACGTGAGCAGGCCGGCATTAACATTGTCAGGCTGCTGACGGATTTTTTCCTTGAAGGATGTTATTCGCTCCAATTCACCAAGATAGGCATGCATGTTCAACAACAAATACAATTCTGTTACCTGGGGCACATCACTTTGTACATAAAGTGTTGCTTTATCAGGATCTAAGCCGGAAGCAAGGAAATCGACAAGGAGGCGTTTCACATTGCCATGAAGATCAGCAGGGGTTGGATGGGTAGTGAGAGAATGGTAATCGGCAATAAAAAAATAACAATCGTGTTCCTGCTGCATCTTTACAAAGTTGCGCATCGCTCCGAAATAGTTCCCAAGATGCAGATTCCCTGTAGGCCTTATTCCACTTACAACAATATCCATTCTATTCGTATATAAAGTTTGCTTAAAATTTTAAATAATCACAACAAGGACTAATAGGATTCAAAATAATCGCCTATCGGATTTAACGTTAACGTTTTTTGTTTGAACTCTACCTTAATTCTGTGAATTTATTTCCTGTTCACTGAATGAAACTAAAGTTTAATCTCGTCTTTGTTTTTATTAAAGAAATGGTATTCCAAAAGGTGATAGGAACTAACAGGAACAATCCTGATCCATTTTCTATATTTGAAGAACCACTTCACCTGGATGGATTTTAAACCATGGGTGAGATAAGCGAAAACATACGGATGAACAGCAATCTTCAGAAAAGCTTCATTCTGATCCTTCAGTAAGTATGAAATATTGTTCTCAATTTCATCAGAAAGCAGGATACTGGGTTTTATTTCCCCGGTGCCATCGCAGGCAGGGCATTTCTCAAGAATTTTAACACTCATTTCTGGCCGAACCCGCTGGCGGGTTATTTGAACCAAGCCAAACTTACTCGGTGGCAAAATAGAATGTTTGGCATGATCGCGTGCCATTTCCTCCTTTAACCGCTGATATAGCTTCCGGCGATTTCCACCCTCGTGCATATCAATAAAATCGATCACGATGATGCCACCCATATCCCTTAACCTCAGTTGACGGGTAAGTTCTGTTGCAGCTTCAAGGTTAACAGCCAATGCATTTTCCTCCTGGCTTATTTCTGAGTTAACACGGTGGCCGCTATTAACATCAATAACATGCAGGGCTTCGGTATGCTCAATAATCAGATATACACCACTTCGGATAGTAACAATTTTCCCGAAAGCATTTTTTATTTGCTTATCAATGCCAAAATTTTCAAAAATCGGGATCTTGCCTTTGTAAAGTTTTACAATGTCCACTTTGTCAGGAGAAAAAGTTCCGATGTAGTTCCTCACTTCCTCGTACATCACAGGGTCGTTCACATGAATGTTGTTGAACGATTCATTAAGAAGGTCGCGCAGAATTGCAGAAGTACGATCGATTTCGCTAACAATTTTCTGCGGAGCTTTTGCATTCACCAGTTTTGCAGCAACCGCTTCCCATTTGGAAATCAGGTGCGATAAATCGGCATCCAGATCGGCCACCTTTTTATTTTCGGCTACCGTACGAATAATTACACCGTAGTTTTTCGGTTTAATACTACTTATCAGCCTTTTCAGCCTGTTCCGCTCCTCAATGCTTTTTATCTTCTGCGATACAGAAATACGATTAGAGAAAGGAACCAACACCAGATAGCGCCCGGCAAAAGATATTTCGGATGAGACCCGCGGACCTTTCGTCGAAATAGGTTCTTTGGCAACCTGGATCAGTATCTGTTGATTCGGACTTACAACATTCGAGATTTTTCCTGATTTTTCGATATCGGCTTCGCCGGAAAATTCGGGCATAGAAATCTGCACCGCTTTGCCCGAAAATGCAAGCTTTGTGTATTTAATCAGGGAATTAACCTGTGGCCCAAGATCGAGGTAATGAAGAAATGCGTCTTTTTCGTAACCAACATCAATAAAAGCAGCATTCAATCCTGGCATAATCTTTTTAACCCTGCCAAGGTAAACATCGCCAACGGAGAAATTATTGTTAGTCTTTTCTTTATTGAGTTCAACCAGTACTTTATCTTCGAGTAACGCGATAGTAACTTCTGAGGGGTTCGCGTCAATAATCAGTTCCTTATTCACTGTAGAATCATTTTTTCTTTTGCGCTACTGTTTTTTATAACTTCCCTACGATACGATATTATTGTATCAGTAAGTGAGATAGCAGAAATAAACAGTTTCATCACATGGTATCCGGGACGGATATCATGTGATGAAACGAGGCTAGATATCAAGGCTATTATTTCTTTTTGTGGCGATTCTTCCGCAAGCGTTTCTTACGCTTGTGGGTAGCCATTTTATGTCTTTTTCTTTTTTTACCGCTTGGCATGATAATGTGAATTAGTTAAGTAGGGAACTATTTTACTTTGTGCTTAACATCGCTTACAAAAGTTTTGGCAGGTTTGAAAGCTGGAATACTGTGCGCCGGGATGATAAGGGTAGTATTCTTCGAAATGTTTCTTCCGGTTTTTTCGGCTCTGCGTTTTATCGTAAAACTACCGAAACCACGGAGATAAACGTTTTCACCTTGCGCAAGCGAATTTTTCACTGCGTCCATAAACGCTTCAACAGTCTGTTGAACTGCAACTTTTTCAATGTTAGTTTTGTTAGCAATGTCAGCTACAATCTCTGCTTTTGTCATGATTAAATATGTTTAATGATTTGATAATAAATTTCTTAACGGGGTGCAAATATAAAAGAATTTTAACTTCAAAAGAACAAACCGCGTTTTTTATTTCAATCATTCTCTTTTTAACTTTGCCAACCTTTTATGGAAATAAGCTCCACCTTAATAAACTGGTATGTCCGGAATAAGCGTAACCTTCCCTGGCGTGCCACTTCCGACCCTTATACCATTTGGGTTTCGGAGATTATACTTCAGCAAACACGCGTGGATCAGGGACTGAAATATTTTGAACGGTTCATGGCCTCTTTCCCTGATGTTTATACTCTTGCTTCTGCTACCGAACTTGAGGTTTTAAAGTGCTGGCAGGGATTAGGGTACTATACCCGTGCACGGAATATGCATTCCACTGCTAAAACAATCGCAGAGGAGATGAAAGGCCTTTTCCCGATAAAGTCAGCGGAATTATTAAAATTAAAAGGGATTGGGCCTTACACCGCTTCGGCAATTGCCTCAATTTGTTTTGGAGAACCCTGCCCGGTGGTAGATGGCAATGTTATGCGGGTGGTCGCACGCTACTTTGGGATAAACCTGGCAGTAAATACCCCTGAAGGACAAAAGGCAATTTATGAAGCCAGCAACCTTATTATTGACAGAACCCGGCCGGGAGAATTCAATCAGGCTATTATGGAATTTGGTGCTCTGCAATGCACACCTCTAAAACCTAAATGTATTTTGTGCCCTCTTAAGCCAGACTGCCAGGCATACCGGGAACGGAAAGTCGGGAGTCTCCCGGTGAAAGTAAAGCCTGCGAAACCTAGAGACCGGCATTTTTATTACCTGGCAGTGGTGCATGAGGATAAAGATGGTGATCAGGTTATTTATATTAATAAAAGAACTGGAAGCGACATTTGGAAAGGATTATATGAGTTTCCCCTTGTCGAGCTGGCTGTGGCATCTGAACCCCAGGGATTGTATAGTTCTCCAGGATGGAATGCAATTTTCGGGCATCAACCTTTGGAAATCATTGAATATTCCAATGTTTACAAACACTTTCTTAGTCATCAGACGATCCATGCTCGTTTTATCCGTATAAAGGTGAAACAACTTCCTGAAGGAAGCAGGACGTGGCAAAAGGTCAAGTTTTCAAAGCTGTCCGAATTTCCAATTCCAAGATTAATAGACAGGTATCTTAAAAATAAAAAGATTCTTTAAATAATAGCAGATTAGAGGTGTATGCCCTCTAACCGGGGCCAATTGCTAAATGGTTTCTCCTATTCCTATTTATCTGTTTTATTTTTACACTATTTACTTCGGCTACATTCAGACAAAAATATTAAATGAAATTTAGTCAACTATGTAAAAAAGGCGGTATTTATAACTATATTTGTGTAAAGTTCGTTTGATCGATAAACCATAAAGAAAACAGCCATGGCAGGAGTAAACAAAGTTATCTTAGTAGGGAACCTTGGTAAGGATCCTGAAGTGCAGACATTTGACAATGGCATGAAGAAAGCCTCATTTTCATTGGCTACTACTGAAAAGTTTAAAAATAAAGAAGGAGTGCTGACAGAGGAGACTGAATGGCATAAAATCGTTATTTGGGGCAAACAGGCAGAAACGGCAGAAACCTATCTTCGTAAAGGAAGCCAACTTTTTGTTGAAGGCCGCATCCGTACTCATAGTTGGGACGATAAAGATGGTAATAAGCGCTATACTACCGAAGTAGTTGCCAGTAATTTCACTATGCTGGGTCAACGCAAGGATCAGGCTTTAGCACATGAAGGGGCAACAACGGTTCCGGATGGTGAATCACCACCTCCTGCACCAGATGATGATCTTCCTTTCTAACTCTTAAAAGTCATATCTTACCTTTTCTGACAATATACGGGTTTATAATTCCGGTTCCTGGGTTTGCTGCGTAGCTGAAGTATCATGCAACACTAACTGTCATGTAGCGCTGAATTTCAGAGGTTTCAAACCAGCGGAGATTTACTATGGCTTAGAGCGAACACCTTTCAAGCTGCCTGATACAAGTCATTTGTGATCTTTTTACTACATTTGTCAGGTAATTCAGTACAACGATCTCATTTTGGAAGTTTTTTTTAAAGCAATTACAGGTATTCAGGGTTTTATCTTTCTTACAGTCCTGCCTCAGACGCATGGTTTTTCTTATGGCGTTGCTTTTGCCATAATGGCTATAGCAATCTTATTGTTTTGTTCTGCCGTTGTCTCTGCATCTGAAATAGCATTTTTCTCGCTTACTCCCGGCCAGCTAAAGGAAATTCGCGGAGGTAAACAAGATATACACCTGCTTATCCGGCAGTTATTAGATAAGCCAAAGCGCCTTCTCGCTACAATCCTTATAAGCAATAATTTTGTAAATGTTGCTGTTGTTATAATCTCTGCTTATGTAACCAACCAACTATTCGATTTTTCCGGCTCATTATTTCTTGCATTCATTGTTCAGGTTGTGGTAATTACCTCGCTTATCCTGCTAATCGGGGAAATAATGCCAAAAGTCTATGCCACTCAATATGCTATGTCCATTGTTTTTGGTATAGCCCGGCCAATGAATGTGCTGTTGAAGATATTCTATCCGTTAAGTTCTATCCTTGTTTCGTCCACATACATTATTGACAGACGAATGACCCGCCGCAAACACTCCCTTTCTATGAGTGATCTTTCCGACGCTATTGATATCACTTCTGACGCAAGCACAAACGAAGAGAACAGGAAAATGCTGAAAAGTATTGCCAGGTTTGGGGATATTGACGCCAGCGAGATAATGAAAGCACGGATTGATGTTACCGCTATTGATACCGAACTAAATTTTAGCAAGGTAATGCAGGTAATACGCGAATCGGGTTATTCGAGAATACCTGTTTATAAGGACACTTTCGATACAATTACCGGATTACTTTATATTAAAGATTTGTTGCCTCATATTGATAAAAGTGATGACTTCAAATGGCAAAGTCTGCTAAGGCCTGCATTCTTCGTCCCCGAGAGCAAACGCATAAACGACCTCCTTACCGAATTTCAGGAAAAGAAAATTCATCTGGCAATTGTTGTTGATGAATATGGCGGCACATCAGGAATCATTACCCTTGAAGATATTATTGAGGAAATAGTTGGGGAAATAAACGACGAATTTGATTCGGACAGTGATAATATGCCTTTTAAAAAAGTTGATGAACATACTTATATTTTTGAAGGCAAGACTTCGTTGAATGATTTCTGTAAAATTGCGGAAGTAGAAAATGATCTTTTCGATGATATAAAAGGTGATGCCGATACACTTGCAGGACTGGTTCTTGAGCTCACCGGCAAGATTCCTGTGGTAGGCGAAGTTGTTGGTTTTGCCGATTACACATTTCGTGTGGAAGCAGCAGACAAGCGCCGTATCAAACGCATTAAAGTAAGTTTACCCCCGATAGAAACCCCTGATGAATAGAAAATCTTATTCAAGTATTATTCTGTTAATTCTGATAGTAATTGCTACATCATGTGGTGATGATTATGTACCTAAGCCGAGTGGTTATTTTCGGATAGACCTGCCTGAAAAGAAGTATCAAAATTTTGACACTGTATTCCCTTTTTCTTTCGAATATCCTTTGTATGCCCGGATAGTGCATGATCCACAATCTCCTGATGAACCTTACTGGATAAATGTAGATTTCCCAAAGTTCCGGGGACGGATACACCTCACATATAGAGAGGTGAATAACAACCTGATTAAATACCTTGAAGACTCCCGTACCATGGCAATGAAACATATGTCAAAATCCACGGGAATATCAGAACAAGTTATAAACAACCCCGACAGAAAAGTTTACGGCCTGATTTACATGATCAGTGGTAGCAGTGCGGCTTCTACCTATCAATTCTACCTTACTGACAGCACACGAAATTTTGTGAGAGGCGCTCTTTATTTCAGTGTGGCCCCCAATAATGATTCACTGGCTCCGGTCATCAGTTTTGTGCAGGAAGATATCCGTCACATGGTTGAAACTTTTCGTTGGAAATAATACCTATTTTTGCGACCACTTACCCAACCTTAAAATCTAACGGGGGAACTGGTGTTCCCAATTAATTCATTAGAAACATGAAAAAATCACTACTCGCTGTTCTATTAGTATTCTCAGTAATTCTAGCTATTGCTCAAACACCTAAGTATTCAAAGGTGCAGATTACAGACAGTCCTTCACTGATTTCTACTCTTCAGCATGCAGGCATTTCCATGGAAGGTGTTTCGCGGAAAGGGCAACAATTAACACTGGATCTTTCATCTAACGATTTGGAGAAACTAGCAAACAATGGTATTTCATACACTATCCTGATTGATGATCTTAGCAGCTATTATACCCGCAGAGCAGCCGCTGACTTATCTTTTAAAAGTGAAGAAACCTCGTCAGACTATGCTGTCCCTGCAGGTTTTACACTTGGATCCTGTGGTGGGTACTGCACAATAGATCAAATGCTGACTCATCTCGATACCATGGCAGCACGCTTCCCCAACCTCATAACAATCCGTCAGCCAATTAGCCCATTAACAACCAGCGAAGGGCGACAGATTTTTTATGTAAAGATATCGGATAACCCGAATATCAATGAAAATGAGCCACAGGTGCTTTACACTGGAATGCACCATGCCCGCGAGCCTATCGGGATGCAGCACCTGCTTTTTTACATGTATTACCTGCTCGAAAATTATGCAACCAATTCAGATATCCGCAACCTGGTCGATAATACCGAAATGTATTTTGTACCCGTATTTAATGTTGATGGATATCAGTATAATATCACGACTGATCCAAATGGTGGCGGTATGTGGCGTAAAAATCGCCTCAACAATGGAGATGGATCTTATGGGGTTGACCTCAACCGAAATTATGGCTTCGCCTGGGGATATGACGATTCTGGATCATCACCTTATACAAACGATGAAACTTATCGTGGAGCAACAGCCTTTTCGGAACCGGAAACCAAGATGATGCGCGACTTTTGTAACTCCCATGATTTCAGATTAGCATTGAATTACCATGCATATGCGGATGAACTGCTTTATGCCTGGGGATATATACCAGAACTATCACCGGATGATAACATATTTGCCAATTATGCCATGAGGATGATAGCCGATAATGGCTACGTTTATGGCCCGGGATGCACTACGATATACCCTACGAATGGCGGATCCGACGATTGGATGTATGGTGAACAAACAACCAAAAATAAAATATTATCCTACACACCGGAAGTTGGCGGCCAGGCTGACGGATTCTGGCCCACACCCTCACGTATAATCCCACTCTGCCAGGTAAATATGTTGCAGAGCTTATTGGCAGCAAAATTTGCCGGCCGGTATGCGGAATTGAAAAACACATCACCATCAATCACATCTTCTCTTTCAGGATATTTTAATTACAGCCTGACGCGTTTGGGGCTGATAGATACTGCAATTTATACTGTTTCACTCCAACCAATCACATCCAACATCGTTTCGTTCGGAGCACCGGTTGTGCATGAGGGAGTTGAACTATTACAAACAATTTCAGACTCAGTCTTTTATCAGCTTTCGCCGGATATACATGTTGGCGATCCGGTGAAATACCTTCTGGTACTCGATAATGGATTATACCAGACTTCTGATACTATTTCGAAGATATTCGGGCAACCACTTGTAATTTTCATGGATTCGCTAAATACACCAGCCAACTGGACAGGCAACTGGGCCTTAACCTCGCTAAGTTACCATTCCAGTCCCAGTTCAATGACCGATTCTCCCTTTGGTGATTACTCAGATTATGCCAATACATCAAGCACTCTCACTTATCCGATAGATTTATCACATGCATCAACTGCTATACTCAATTATTGGGCTCATTGGGATATAGAAGCAGGATATGACTATGTGCAGGTTAAGATTTCTACAAATAACGGGACCTTGTGGCAGCCGATGGCCGGACTTTATACCAAAGTTGGCAATTCTAACCAGGCTTCCGGGCAGCCTTTATACGACGGTGTACAAAGCGATTGGGTGAAGGAAGAAATTGACCTTAGCCAATTCGTAGGGCAACAAATTAAAATAAGGTTCACATTGCGAAGTGATGCAAATACAGTTGGCGACGGCTTTTATTTTGATGATCTTAGTATTACAATTGTAGATTTTACTACCGGCATAGCAGAAAAAAACAGTCCGGGGAAAACTATAACAATCAGCGATCCGATACCGAACCCGGCAAGTGGCAATACATTGATCAAATATTCAATACTACAGGATAATGTTAAAGGCAGTTTAATCATTTATTCAGCTGATGGCCGGGTAATGAATGAGCACACCATTACGCCAGGTAATTCATCATTTGAACTAAATGCTACCGACTTTCCTTCGGGTATTTATTACTACAGGCTGGAAACATCTTCAGGTAATTCGATCACTCATAAACTGATAGTTAACTGATTTTTTTATGGACGTTCCTGCATTTCCAATCTAATTATTGGCAGATACAAAAAACATTTTTCAGAACTCCTCCTGACATTGAAGACAGCCGTGGCATGAATAGACGCCTGAAGATTAATATCTGCAACGATTGCTGCTAACAGCTCATTTCACCTGCATTTTTCTTTGCAGAAAGCAGGTTATATGCACCTTTTATTACAACTTTAGCAGTCTTAATATCAAAGCCTTCAGGTAATATTATTTCAGTATAACCACTATCTGAAACACCCTTATGTACCTGTATCATTCGGTATTCGGTAAAAGGCTTGCCACCTTCTTCTTTGTCTTTGTTGAAAATAAAAATATAATCTTTATCGTCGAAACTCACAATAGCATCTGAAGGCAGGGAAGTTAATTTGTTGACAGATGCTTCTATAATGGCATTCACATACATTCCGGGTAATAAATTTTTGCAGATTTCTGATACTCTTGCATACACTTTATAGGATTTATCTGCGCCGACTGATTTACCTGTCTGGTATATCAATGCCTCATGCTGCTCAGATTCGTTGTTGACAAAGAACCGGATCTTCTGACCTTCCGAAACTTTATCCGCATCTTTCTCGAACAAGGAAAGTTCAAGGAAAAGTTCGTCGCTGTTCACAATTTCGAATAATACATCAGATGGGGAAACAAACTTGCCGATATTTACATTTACCGTTTTCACGTATCCTGTAATTGGCGAAATCAATGCAACAGAGTTGGAAATATTATCTTCGTTCAGGGTTGCAGGATTAATCCCGATAAGGGCCAGCTTTTGCTCCAGCGCTTTCACTTGTGTTTTCAGGCTTTTATATTCAGTAGTGACCTGCTGCAGGTTTTTTTGTGAATATACATCCTCTTTATAAAGTTCTGTATGCCTGTTATATTCAGCTTCGGCATATTCAAGTTTGTTTCTGGCTTCCAGATAATTTTGCTGAATATCAATAAAATCCTGGTTTTCGATAATAGCCAATTTTTGCCCTTTGCTTACTTTACTGCCTGGTGTGAGCGAAGCATTTATTACGAAACCGCCCATTGGAACTGAAACAGTTGCGAAATTCTGCGGAGCTACTGTAACAATGCCATTTACTTTGAGCGTTCCACTGAGGGAACGCATTTCTACGGATCCTGTTTCTATATTGGCCAGTTTTATCTGGTCGTCGCGCAATTCAACTATATCATCGGGAAGTACTTCGGTTCCCTTTGTTTCAACTGATTTTTTGCCATTGTTGCAGGATGATAATGCAAAGATGAATGAAGGAATGAGGATGCATGTTTTAATGCTAAATTTTGTCATACTACTTGTGTTTAAAAGATTTTACCTGTAATTAGTTCAATGCTGATAATCGTTTGATTGTAGTTGTTAAGGGCATCCAGATAATTTTGTTTTATATCCAAAGCCCGGTTAAGGCTCATAACATAATCTAAATAATCCATAGCTCCTGCTTTGTAGCTCCGTGAAGCTTGTTCGATAATTGTACTGGCTTCGGGAAGTGCTTGTTTTTCATAGTAGTCCAGGCTATTACTAAATTTCGCATATTCGCTGAGTGTGGAACGATATTCACCTGCAAGTGATTTTGAATAATATTCAGAATTGGTGCGGGCAACTTGTTCATTTATTTTTGCAGCTTTAACCTTTGCGGAATAAGGAACAAACCACAGAGGTATTGATATCCCGGCTTCTATCCCTGTAAGGCGATCGCCGGGCCCAAAGTTACGCGGCAGACCATTCACTTCCTGAACACCCTGCATTGTTTGGTTAAAATACCCAATACTAAAATCAGGCATCAGTTTGCTGCGTTCAAGTTTCTGCTCATAATGAGCTACTTTTACCTGTAGCTGTATATATCCGAGCAATGGATTACCTTTTATTGCTGTGCTATCTGATATAGGGCTGAATGTGATACGTTGTAATATTGTATCAGCAGGGTATAGCATATCTTCAGTATTTAAGATAGCTTGCAGCTTTTGGTTATTAATCAACAAATCTGCCGCTAATTGTTGCAAATGATTTTTTACTTCAAGACTATGAGAACGGGCAGTTATCATCTCAAGGCGGGTAGTTTCACCTGATTTAGCCCTAAGTTCGGCAGCCCTTAAAAAGCCCGAGTATAAACTATCCTGATAGGCAATTAATTTTTGTTTTGATCTGATGTACGCCAGTTGCCAATATACCCGCTTTACCTGTGTAGCAATTTCGAGTTGAGAAGCCTCCAACTGCCATTGGCTACTGGATACATTAGCATTTGCAAGTTTGTTATTATTAACATACACTGTTGGAAAAGCAAACGATTGTGACACAGTAAAACTATTATCTTTTGTGTATGAATTGAATTGCCCATACTGTCCATCAATTGCAGTTTTAGGAATGTCCCACGAAGCACCTTTCATCGCTTTATTAGCATCAACTGAATAAGCGGATGAACGGACAGCCAGATTATTGTCCAACGCCATTTGAACAGCTTGCTTCAAATTGATGGTTTTTGTCTCCTGTGCCTGCGTAATGTTCAGATACGATGAACCGAAAAAGAATAATACTAGTAAAGATAATGTTATTAAAGATTTCCGTTTATATGAAAGCCTGAATTTGCCTGACGAGAAGATCATATAGAAGACAGGCAAAATAACCAAGGTCAGGAATGTAGCTGAAATTAGCCCTCCAATAACCACCGTAGCCAATGGTTTCTGTACTTCGGCACCGGCAGAGTTAGATAAAGCCATCGGCAGGAATCCGAAAGAAGCAACGGCAGCAGTCATGATAACGGGACGCAAACGAATATGTAATCCTTTAAGCACCCGTTCTTTAATATCTGTAATTCCTTCTTTCTCGAGCCGGTTAAATTCGGCTATCAAAACAATTCCATTCAGAACTGCAACACCAAATAAGGCTATAAATCCAACTCCTGCTGAAATAGAAAAGTTCATGTCCCTTAGCCATAAGGCAAATACGCCTCCGATAGTGGCCAATGGAACAGCCGAAAAAATCAGCATTGTTTGTTTCACAGAGTTGAATGTGAAGTAAAGTAAAACGAAAATCAGCAGCAGCGCAACGGGAACGGCTATGGCAAGCCTGTCCTTAGCAGCAACGAGGTTCTGGAATTGGCCACCATAAGAAACGTAATAACCAGTAGGCAGTTTCACCTGTTTGTCGATTTTTTCGGTTACCTCGTCAATCACGCTTTGTACGTCGCGGTTGCGAACATTAAAACCGATGGTAATCCTGCGCTTCGTGTTTTCGCGCGAAACCTGTGCAGGTCCAGATTTTATCTCAATTTCAGCCAATTGTTCGAATGATATCTGTCCACCGTTGGGCAGGGCAACTGATAAATTCCTAACATCTTCCATGCTTTGGCGGTAATCTTTGTCCAGCCGCACAACCATACCAAAACGCTTTTCTTCATCATAAACAACACCTGCCTGGCTACCGGCAAAAGCTGTTCGTAACACACGGTTTATTTCCTCAATTGAAATTCCGTATTGAGCCAGTCGGTCGCGATTATAGGTTACCTGCACCTGTGCTAGTCCGGTTACTTTTTCTACGTTAATGTCTTCGACTCCTTTAACACCCTGAATGATCTTATCAACGGCATCAGCTTTTTCAGATAAGGTATTCAGATTGTCGCCAAAGATTTTGATAGCAATATCCTGTTTTGAACCTGTCATTAATTCGTTAAACCGCATTTGAATAGGTTGTTGAAACTCGAATTTTACGCCTGCAAGCTCTACCAGTTTTTCTTCCATTTTAGCAACCAGTTCTTCACGGGTTTTAGCGGATGTCCACTCGCTTTTATCCTTTAGGGTAATAATATAATCGCCCGTTTCCATAGGTGTAGGATCGGTAGGTATTTCGCCAGCACCCATTTTACACACTGTGTGCTTAATTTCAGGGAAATTGTCGAGCAGTATTTTGTTCGCTTTTTCAACCATTTCAACGGTATTTGACAGCGAACCGCCCTGCAAGGTAATTACGCTTGACGCAAGATCACCTTCTTCAAGTTGGGGAATAAACTCCCCTCCCAACCGGCTAAACAGGAATAAACTAAATAGGAACAATACTATGGTAGAGATAGAGACAAGCAATTTTCGCCTGAAAGCAAAGGCAATTATTGGGTTAAAGGCTTTGTGGAACCAATCCATAAGCCTGTCGGAAAAATTGCGTTTGTGTTCTGTGTTTTTACTCAGGAATAAAGCTGAAGCCATTGGTACATATGTAAGCGAAAGAATAGTAGCCCCTATCAAAGCAAAAACAACAACCTGAGCCATGGGGCGGAACATTTTACCTTCGATACCAACAAGCGCCATAATGGGCAGGTAAACGATGAGGATTATTACTTGCCCGAAAGTTGCCGAACTCATCATCCGTTTGGCTGATTCAAACACATTTTCGTCCATCTGTTGCTGCGAAAGTCTTTTAATGCCCTGATGGTGGTGTTTGCTCATGGTAATGCGGTGAACCACACTTTCAACAATGATCACCGCACCATCAACAATCAATCCGAAATCAATAGCTCCAAGGCTCATCAGGTTGCCAGAAACGCCAAAGAGGTTCATCAGTGATAGCGCAAAAAGCATGGATAATGGAATTACCGAAGCAACAATAAGTCCGGCCCGAAGATTGCCCAATAACAAGACAAGCATAAAAATGACGATAAGCGCACCTTCGAGGAGGTTTTTGGAAACTGTCCCAATTGCTCTGCCTACAAGGTCGGAGCGATTCAGGAATGGTTCAATTTTAACTCCTGCGGGCAGAGACTTTTGAATCGACTGAATACGCGTTTGAACATCTTCAATAACCTTGTGTGCATTTGACCCTTTCAACATCATAACTACGCCACCAACTGCTTCGGAAGTGTCAACCACAAATGCCCCATAACGCGTTGCGCTGCCAAATTGAACAGTTGCGACATCACGAATTAATACAGGAATGCCTGAAGGATTGCTCTTTACAACTATTTTTTCGATGTCTTCCGTAGTTTTAACCAGACCAATACCTCGGATAAAATATGCTGTTGGTTTTTTATCAATATATGCACTACCAGTATTCTCATTGTTTTTTTCCAGAGCTTCAAAAATATCGTTAAGTGTAAGGTTTATACTCCTGAGTCTTTCAGGGTTTACGGCAATTTCATATTGCTTCACAAACCCTCCATAACTGTTAATGTCCGCCACACCAGGTGTTCCCAGCATTTCCCTTCTCACAACCCAATCCTGTAAGGTGCGTAATTCCTGTGGTGTGTATTTCTTCTCCAATCCTTTATCTACCGCAAGCCTGTATTGGTATATTTCGCCCAACCCAGAAGAAATAGGTGCAAGTTCTATTTCGGCAATTCCCTGAGGGATTGCATCTTCTGCTTCCTTTAAACGTTCGGAGAGCTGTTGCCTTGCCCAATACACATCAACACCATCTTTAAATACAACAGTTATTACTGATAATCCCAGACGGGAAATTGAGCGAAGCTCAATAATATCGGGAATATTGGCTACTGCTACTTCGATTGGTGCAGTTATAAAGCTTTCCACTTCCTGCACAGCCAGCGATGGCGCAATAGAAATAATCTGCACCTGGTTGTTGGTGATATCGGGAATAGCATCAATAGGTAAGCGGGTAAGCGAATAGGTTCCCCAACCGATTAATGCTACCACAAATAAACCAATGATGAATTTATTTTTTATTGAAAAATGAATGATTCGTTCTATCATGATTATTTCCTGAAAAAGTTAACACTAGTAATACGGATTCCTTGATACAGCGAAATGCTGCAGAAATAAGGACAAACTACGTGGAAAGTATTAAGCTATTTTGGGAGGTTGCCAGATAGAGGCAGGAGGACCTGAGAAATTCTCAGAACGAAAATGGAAATGTTGTTTTGTGGAAAATGAAAAGCAGGTTAGCTGAACCGGAAATTCCTGGAAAATCACTGAAGTAGCGCAACAATTACAAGTACAGAAAGGCGAACAATTATCAGCATCGCTGTGGTGGTGGGTGTTCTGGCTTTGCCGTGAAAACTCAATCTGGTTCATTGACTCATGCCTCTGAACATCAATGCAAGGGATTGCCATGAGTGCCAGCAAGTATAGAGCTAATATGAATGAGCTTAACTTCATTTTTTTTATACAGGCAAAAATAGAAGAATATTTAATGTATAAAGTAAGAAAGCTTGATTTTAGTGAAAACTTGGATTAGGTATAGTATTTTTTTCTAACCCGAAATGCAATATTCACCAGGCCTATCATCACCGGAACTTCAACAAGCGGGCCTATTACAGCTGCAAAAGCTTCACCTGAATTCATTCCAAAAATGGCTATGGCAACTGCAATTGCCAACTCAAAATTATTACTTGCTGCAGTAAATGATAGTGTTACAGATTGCCCATAGTTTGCACCCGCTTTTTTGCTCATAAAGAACGAAAGAATAAACATTATCAAAAAGTAGATGAGTAAAGGAATTGCGATTAATACAACATCGCCTGGAATCTTAACAATGTATTCCCCTTTCAGTGAAAACATAACTAATATAGTAAAAAGAAGAGCAATCAACGTGAGAGGGCTGATTTTAGGGATAAATTTTGCATGATACCATTCCTTGCTTTTCACACGGATTAAGATAAACCGCGTGAGGAACCCGGCAATAAATGGTATTCCAAGATAGATAAATACACTCTCGGCAATCTGAACAATAGTAATTTTTTCAACTGCATCGTTTGTTGGAATACCAAACCAACTGGGAAGTACGGCAATAAAAAAGTAAGCATACACCGAAAAGAAAAGTACCTGGAAAATACTGTTAAATGCTACCAGACCTGCTGCATATTGCGTGTCGCCTTTAGCAAGGTCGTTCCATACAATTACCATGGCTATGCACCGGGCAATGCCAATCATAATAATTCCATACATATAGGGAAGATTGGCATTGTTCTCGCCCGGGAATAATTTGAACATCGCTATAGCAAGAGCAAACATGAGCACCGGACCGATAATCCAGTTCTGAACAAGCGAAAGCGATAATATCTTATAATTGCGAAATACATCGCCTAGTTCTTCATACCTTACTTTTGCAAGTGGAGGGTACATCATCAGTATAAGGCCGATTGCTATAGGAATATTGGTGGTGCTTTCGGGCGAGGATTTCAACGAATCCCAGAATTGAGCTATTCCGGGGAATAAATATCCTGACATTACGCCAATAAACATTGCCAGGAAAATCCACAGGGTTAAATACCTGTCAAAAAACTTTAAACGGGGTTGTGAAGGCATTGTATTTAAGTTGAAAATATGAAGATGTGAAGATTTGGAATTAACAGCAGCCGGATCCGCAACTGCATTCGGCAGCAGGCTTTTCTGCATAAACTGTAATGCTGAAAATCCCTGCACCTGTTTCTTTAAAATCCGCAAGTTCCTGTCTGCTGAGATAGTTTAGAAGAATTTCATCGGGAACAGAAATGGCTTTTTCTTTCTGAACCGTTGTGTTTTTAAACCCTTTGTCAGCAATTATTTTAAGGTAATCTTCCTTTTGGATGGCACCCGAAACGCAACCGGCGTACATCTCGGCCGCTTGTTGTAGCTTTTCCGGGAGATTTCCTTCAAGGACGACATCCGAAATAGAAAGATGCCCGCCGGGTTTGAGTACACGGAAGATTTCGGCAAATGCCTTGTTTTTATCTGGAACAAGATTTAAAACGCAATTGCTGATTACAACATCCGCTTTGTCTGCTGTCACTGGCATTTTTTCAATATCACCTAACCGGAATTCTACATTTGTATAACCAAGTTTTTCTGTGTTCAATCTTGCTTTTTCGATCATGGCTTCGGTCATGTCAATTCCGATCACTTTGCCTTTTTCGCCAACAAGGGCACGAGCGACAAAGCAATCATTGCCAGCTCCTGAGCCAAGATCAATCACAGTATCTCCAGCTTTTATATGTGCGAATTCAGTAGGAATCCCACAACCCAGTCCCAGGTCGGCGTCAGGGTTATATCCTTCAAGTTTATCGTAGCTTTCGCTGAAGATTGTATAATCAACCCCTGAGCCACAGCCGG
>CAZEDO010000007.1:0-35980 GCA_964511085.1 uncultured Lentimicrobiaceae bacterium | reverse complement strand
GTAAATAACGGACAGGATTCCTTTGCATTATCGCAAACAGTGATTACATAATCCCATTCTGTATCAAGAAACCTGTCAACAGATTTTGGGAAATTTCCCTCCAGTGAAATCCCAACTTCTTTCATCACTATAATAGAATTTGGGTTTACTTCTTTTGCAGGAAATGTTCCGGCAGAATGAACATCAAGAGACGAATCGAAAGATTTTAAAAACCCTTCGGCCATCTGGCTTCGGCAGCTATTGCCGGTACACAGGATAAGGACTTTTTTATTCATAAATCAGTTAAGATTTTGGTTAATTAATTTCCCTTCGTCAAGGGTTATTTTTACGTTGCCATAATTGGCTGCCTGGGGGCTATGCGTTACCATCATAATTGTGATGTTAAGCTCTTTATTTATTTTCTGAAGAAACTCCAGTATCTCGGTAGATAAAGAAGGATCGAGGTTGCCGGTTGGTTCATCGGCAAAGATGATTGTTGGTTTGTTCACAAGCGCTCTTGCTATAGCAACGCGTTGTTGCTGACCGGCAGAAAGTTCCCGTGGGAAATGATTTTGCCGGTTCTCAAGGCCAACCATTTCAAGAACTGCCGAGGATAGTGCCTGTTGTTCAGCAGAAGAATGACCATTGAGTCCTAATGGAATCATCACATTTTGAATTGCTGACATATAAGGAATGAGTGAGAAGTTCTGCATTACAAAACCTACATGTTTTTTACGGAACTCTGCCAGTTTCTTATCAGGGGCGTTTTCGAGATGTTGATTTTCAAAAATTATTTCCCCTGATGTTGGGCGAATTAATCCACTCAGCGCGAGGAGCAAGGTAGTTTTACCTGATCCTGAAGGACCGGTTATTGAAACAAAATCCCCTTTATTTATTGAAAAGGAAACATCATTCAATGCATATACAATTCCATCCCGCATGTTGTATGTTTTGACGATATTCTGAACAGATACTATGTTTTTCATACTTCCTGCATATTAGCGTAAGGTTCAAAACGGGCAGCAAACCAGGCAGGCAATAAGGACCCAACCAATGAAATGAATATTGAGATTAATACCGACCAGAGTAAAAGAATTGGAATGGGCGCAATGTTTATGCCGGCTATATATGGGCCTAAAAACCATGCAATGAGCACTCCTGCAAGAAAGCCAACTACACCTCCAATCAGTCCCATGATTGCGGCTTTTAGCATAAGCACATAATAAATTGACGATTTAGGATATCCTATCATACGCAGAATTCCGATTTCCTTTTTTCGTTCGTTCACATTAGCCCACATATAATTGCCGATAGAAATACCTCCAACAAAAACAATGATAATGAGGATTATCAGCGAAATCTGATTCATGAGCTGATTGGTTTTAATCTGCGTAGAGACTATCTGACCGATGGTGGTTACTTTGGTATCAGGCAGAATGTTCCGGAGTTTCCCAAGCAAACCGTCGGAAATAGCATTGCAGCAACCCATTATTTCAATCGCACTCACCTGATCCTTGATGCCAAGAATCTTCTGGACGGTATGAAGATGTGCAAAAACCCTGTCGTCATCTATAGTACCCGTCTCGCCTAAAACTTTGCCAATCTTTAATTCAGTTCCCGCGACGGTAATTTTATCGCCTTCCTTAACTTTTAGTCTTGCTGCAGCATTTGAACCAATCAGGCAATCGGACATACCCAGCGAGTCAATTGATTTGCGCTGGAGTTTTTCATCTTTATAACCAAGTGTTTTATTGGATGGATTTGGGCCGCATGCTGCTTTTAAATCAGCTCCAAATAATCCGGAGTTTTGCCAGATTGGTTTTGAAGCCAGTTCATTTTTTGGAAGTATTCCTGTCAGGACAAGTTTCTGACCATTAATGACGATCCTACGGGTCAGTTTAGGCGATAAATTATCTACGCCTGTCAGGTCGGAAGTGGCAATCCGTTCAACATATTCCTCAGGGAAAGTTGGCGCGTCTATATCAGCAGCATAATAGTTATCAATGCTCGCACCCTGTGGCAAAACAAGAATATTAGCGCCAAGATTATCAAGGTTTATTGCTACTGCTTTTTCGGATACTAAAGAGATTGAGCGAATGGCTACAATTACCCCAATACCAAGAGTGATTGCAAGGATGCCGGAAATCAACTGTGTTTTACGCTGGCCGAGTTCGAGCCAGACTAATTTTATCAGGTTCATTTGTCAGGATTTATTTAGGGCCACAACCACTACTGCCGCATGCACCCGGGGCGCAACCACCTTTGACTGCCTTCCGCGAAGTCGCAATTAGTATAGCTGATTTAACAGGAGCTTTAAATTCCCCGGTGAACTGTCCTTTGCTATTAAAGACCAGAACATTTGTTGCTGTGGCTTTCATATCAGGCTTTAACAGACCAAGAAATCCTGCTTCATTCTTGTCGTCCAGATCAACATCCACAACAACCGCTTTTCCACCAAGATCAGCCGATGCTTTTTTACATACTTCAACAGCCTGTGCTTTATCTTTCATGGCTTTTTTATATAAAACGATAAATGCTGGTTTCCCTTCACTAAACGCAAGCAATGCCTGGGCTTGTTTTTTTGTAGGAATTGTTTCAACAAGATCTTCAGGCGTGGCATGATCCAGTAAGCTGCCGCCAGCTGCAACTCCATTGGAGGCAATAACCAGGATAATGGGAGTTTGAGCGCCAGCTAAGCCATATTTGCTGATAAGTGCGGCATTGGCTTTATCTGTTCTGTCCAGGACAATTACTTCGGACTTCGGGAATTTTTTCTGCGCTTTAGCAGCCATATCTCTGGCTTCGGTAAGCTTTTTATTGCCATCTGTTACAGCCAGAAAAACTACATTCCCCTTTGCATTTGCTTTGTCAATTTTAGCTTTGGTTTGGGAAAAAGCGTTTGAAGTAGAAATAATACATGTAACGACAGCTAAAAACAACAGAATATTCTTTTTCATTATATTGATATTTAGGTTGTTAAATTATATTTTATCATTTGCAGTCACATTCGCAGAGAAATGAACTAATGGTACTGTCGAAAAATTTGTTGCATGCTTTTTTCATTTGGTCAAGCTTTTCCATATCCAGACAATAATGAATTTTAAGACCATCAATGGTTCCATTAATTATTCCCATCTCTTTGAGTGCTTTGAGATGCTGAGAAACTGTGGTACGGCTTATGGGCAGATCATCAGAAATATTACCGGTTTTAATTTCTCTTTTTTCGGCAAGCAACTGAATAATAGCTATACGTGCCGGGTGCGAAAGGGCCTTGGCTATGTTGGCAAGTTCCTGTTGCTCAACCATAAATTCTTCACATTTGTTGTTTGTCATGGTTTAATGTTTAACGTCGCAAACATACGACATTAATTTTAACGGACTACTGCATTTGAAAATTAATTTCACAATTGTTATGGCTTTATCTTTATGAAGAGGGAATATATAACCACAAAAATTGGCAGCAGGATAAATATATACCTGATAGAGGCCATGCGTTTTATGATGCTAAATAAGAAGTTAGCCTTTTCTGGATAGTATCTGGCAAGGGCATTGTCCTCCCATGATTTCAACTTCCTTATTCATAGGCAAACCATCCCGTTCCCAATCAGCAACACCACCAGCCAGGTTAGCCACCTTCGTATATCCATTCAAGAGCAATTTTTTTACAGCTTCCTTGCTGTGAATTCCGACACAATCAACAATAATCAGTGATTTATCCCGCGGGAGTGTCCTGAACAACTTTTCAAAGTCAGTGAAAGGACAGAATAATTTTCCGGCAATACCGAAATCCTTAATTGCTATTTCATAATCTTCGCGAACATCCACCAGCAATGCTCCATTTTGTGTGCATTCATAAGCTTGCTTTCCGGTGAGGTGAAGCAAACCATCTATTTCAAATCCAAGGTTGCAAAAGTGTGTTTTCATTGTTATGAGAAATAAATCCAAACAAAATAGAATCCTGTGAAAATGAATAAAACTGCCACAATCCGCCGGAACCAGATTTCGAAATTCTTTAATTTATTGTAAAACTTTCCAATCCCACCAATACTGAAAGCAAGCAGATAAGCGAGAATAATCACCGGGAGGCCTGTAGCTATAGCAAAATCGGGCAAGAGCACCAACCCCGAGGTTTGGGACAGAACCATTGGCATAAGCATTCCAAAATACAGGACTCCACTGTATGGGCAAAAAGCAAGGGCAAAAAGCATTCCCAGAAGAAGTGCGCCCCAGCCGCTGCCTAGTTTTACCTTATCGGCAAAACGTTGCACTAAGTTTCCTGATGATCCGGGGAATTTGATGATACCTAGCATCAATATACCAATGATAATAAGGAGAGGACCAATCCATTTTTCACCGTTGGATTGCACCGCACGACTAACATGGAATTTGCTGGCACCAAAGAATATTATCGCGCCAAGTATGGTGTAAGTCAAAGCCCGGCCCAGCGTATAATAGAGGCCATTCAGGAATACTGTACGCCTGTTTTCCACATCTTTACTAATATAAGCTAATGCAGTGATATTGGTAGCAAGCGGGCAAGGGCTGATAGCTGTCATTAAACCTAAGAGGAAGGCTGTGAACAAAGGGAAGGTGCTTTGGTCAATGAGGTTTTGAAGAAACTCCATAAGGATTTCGGATATTTAATTTATTAGCATCCTTGATTGATCGTAGAAGGTAAAAGCAATTTTACTTCAAATTCTTCTCAATCTCAGCTTTTAGTCCGGAAATAAATTTTTCGGCCTGGTTGCGGGAGTAGCTGAAAGCATAGTTGGTAAAGTCGGTAGTGGATTCTTTTTTACCATTAATCTTCGTAAGAAATAACCCTGAACCTTCAGCCTGGTACTTTTCAACTATTTTCTCGTTTTTACTATCCGACACATCAAGCACTGAAAATTTTATGGTCCCGTCTTTAACCTGGCTGCTAAAGTATGTATCAAGCGTTTTCTTTGTATTTTCCTCGATAGAGAGGCATGTGGGGCAACGATGCTCTGCATGGAAATAAACGATTTGTAATTTCGCCGGTTTCTGAGAAAATGAAAAACCAGTAATCAGCATCATTGCAATGAAAGTCAGAATCTTTTTCATGGGTTTCTGTTTTTTTTAATTAATAACTTTTAAGCATTTCCTTGATCTCGCTTACCGAAGGCACCCTGCCATAAAAAAGCACCTTTTCATTAACCACCAATGCAGGTGTGCGCATGATGCCATAGCTCATGATTTTTGTAATGTCTTCTTCTTTAATTACAGAAGCATCAAGGTTAAGTTCCGCTACTGCTTCACGCGTTGATTTTTCGAGGTTGCGGCAATTGGAGCAGCCTGTTCCGAGGATTTTGATTTCCATAGTATTAAAGTTATAAGATAAAATTGAATAAGAAACCTACAATCATTATGCCTATGCCAACAACACCAATAAAAGTAAGAATTAGAGGCATTTTCAGTACTTTGCGGAGGATTATCATTTCGGGCAGCGACAGGCCAATAACAGACATCATAAACGCCAGTGACGTTCCCAATGCAGCGCCTTTCTCAATCAATGCTGAAACAATCGGAATAATTCCAGCGGCATTTGAATATAAAGGAATACCTACCAGGACCGAAAGCGGCACTGAGTACCACACCGATTTGCCCATGAATGAAGCCATGAAATCCTGAGGTACATACCCGTGAACCCCGGCACCTACAGCAATTCCAATCATCACATAAAGCCACACTTTACCCACTATCTCTTTCACAGCTTCAAAACCTCTCTTAATACGAGTTGGAAATGACAGTTTTTCTTCCTCTGGCTGATCACCGGCTTTTAACTTATAAACCCAATCTTCCACCCATTTTTCGAGACGTAACCTGCCGATTACCCAACCTGCAGTAATTGCTATAATTAAGCCAGTAATCACATAAATGAGAGCTGTTTTCCATCCGAATAGGCCAAAAAGCAAGACTATCGCAACTTCATTGATCATAGGAGCTGCTATTAAAAATGAAAACGTCACGCCTAAAGGGATGCCCGATTCAATAAATCCCAGAAAAAGAGGTATCGCTGAGCAGGAGCAAAAAGGTGTTACAATACCTAGCGAAGCAGCCATCACATTCCCTGTAAACAATGATTTGCCTTCCAAAGTCTTACGTGTACGTTCCGGGGAAAAATAAGTACGGATAATGCCAACTCCAAAAATGATGAGCGTGAGCAACAACAATACTTTAGGAACTTCAAAAATAAAGAAGCGCAAGGTTTCGGTGAGGTGATTCCCTGCCGGTAAACGGAATACATCAAACACAAGATAATCTGTTAACCACTGAAGGTTATGATAGAGCATAAACCATAACGGAAGGAGAAGCAGCAACAAAAATTGCCTGTAATTCCTATTGATTATGTTAGTTGCTGTTAAATTCATTTACAGGTTTCATCTTTAGCTTCCCGCCTGGGTTGTAGAAAATCATCAATTAATTGTTTCGCCAACTGCCAGTTTTCAGGATTAATGCAATACTTGATCCGGGGCGCTTCAATTTCTCCCTGAATAAGTCCGGAGCCCTTTAGTTCTTTCAGGTGTTGAGATAACGTTGAAAGCGCGATTGGAAATTCTTCGGCGATATTGCCGCTGTAGCAACAATCTTGTTTTGATAAGATTTCCAGTATTTTGATACGCGCAGGGTGGCCAAAAGCTTTGGCGAAGCGCGCAAGTTTTATTTGTTGTTCGGTATAAGGAACTCTCATTGTTTCATTTAGTATTTCGCAAAAATACGAACAATAATATTCCTGAAATCAATCATGCTAATTTTTTTTGTATAAATTTTTTCAATTTTATCCGGTTAATCCTCTTGCTTCCTGCCTCAAAGATGGTTTAACAAGAACCTATTCTTCCTGCTGCTCATTCATAATTTCCGTCTGTTTCTGAATGGACTCCTTATGTACAAGTTGGAGCATTTTAAGCAGAAAATCACGGCTGAGACCCATACTTACTCCAATATTCAAGCGGTCGGTTATGATATCGCTCCAGCGTTTTAACTGTAGTATTGTAATATTGTTATCGCGTTTGTAATGGCCAATATCCTCAACAATCTTCATTCGCCGGCAAAGGATATCAATAAGTTCGGCATCTATTTTATCTATTTCCCGGCGGAGTTCTTCCAATTTATTTGTGAGCTCAATGCTTCCGGAAATAGAGCGTATAGTCAATCCATTAATTAATTCCCCAAGCTGCCGGGGAGTAATTTGTTGGTTGGCATCGGTCAAGGCATTATCCGGATCAATATGCGATTCAATCATTAGCCCGGCCATGGCCAGATCGAGTGCTTTTTGGGCAACAGGGAGCAATAATTGTTTATTCCCGCTTATATGGCTTGGGTCGCAAATAATCGGAAGATTTGGTGCGAGCCGTTGCAACTCAATAGGAATTTCCCACATCGGTGTATTTCGGTATGCGGAGTTTTCGTAATAATAGAATCCGCGATGAATAGCCATAAGTTTTTTAACGCCAACCATATTGAGACGCTCTAAAGCCCCGAGCCATAATTGTACATCAGGGTTCAGCGGATTTTTCACCATAACCGGAATGTCAACACCTCGCAATACTTCTGATAACTCCTGAACAGAGAAAGGATTCACAACTGTACGGGCTCCTATCCATAAAATATCAATACCAAAAAGCAAGGCTTCTTCAACATGTTTAGGATTAGCTACTTCCACAGTAGTGAGTAATCCGGTTTCTGCTTTAACCTGTTGCAGCCATTGAAGTCCGGGAATCCCTACTCCTTCAAAATTAGACGGCCGGGTACGTGGTTTCCATATTCCTGCCCTGAATACCTTTACCTGAGGGATTTTTGCCAGGCTTCGCGCAGTTTCCATTACCTGGTCCTCTGTTTCTGCACTGCATGGCCCACTTATAACCAAGGGACTTCCACTGGTATCAAGCCATTTACTCAAAGGTGTTATTTCCATACCGTTTTCAAAAGGTTGTAAAAGTATAAAAAGAAGCGATATGAGATTTTGAGTTCAGGTATTGGATGACGATGGGCCGAAATCAAAAAGCTAAAAATGTTACCTTTGCCATCCTAACTTATAAATACATAAGGTCATCAGATTTTAATTGTTTTATTATTCTATGGAAAACCTGAAAAGAACCCGTATTATCGAATTGTTTAAAACACCGCAGATTGTTGGAGTTGGTAATAATGTAAACGTAAAAGGCTGGGTGCGTACCAAACGCGGCAATAAAAATGTAGCTTTCGTTGCTTTAAACGACGGTTCAATCATTCATAGTATCCAAATAGTAATGGATCTGGCTGGCTTTGATGAAAACACTCTAAAACTGATAACTACAGGTGCCTGCCTTTCTGTAACTGGCAAACTGGTGGAATCGCCTGGCGAAGGACAACATGTTGAAATTCAAGCTTCGGAGGTTGAAGTTTATGGCACTGCCGATCCTGAAACTTTCCCTTTGCAGAAAAAAGGGCATACGCTGGAGTTCCTTCGTGAAATAGCGCATCTGCGTCCTCGTACCAATACAATTAGTGCTGTTTTTCGTATCAGGCATGCAATGGCTTTTGCCATCCATAAGTATTATAACGATAATGGATTCTTTTACCTGCATACGCCTATTATCACCGGTTCTGATGCCGAAGGTGCTGGTGCAATGTTCCGAGTTACAACATTAGACGATAAAAACCCTCCACTTAAAGAAGACGGAAGTGTGGATTATTCGCAGGATTTTTTTGGTAAAGCCACTAATCTAACTGTTTCAGGACAACTCGAAGGAGAACTTGGAGCCATGGCGCTCTCGAACGTTTACACTTTTGGTCCTACATTCCGTGCCGAAAATTCAAATACTCCCCGTCATCTTGCCGAATTTTGGATGATAGAGCCTGAGATGGCTTTCTGTGACATCACTGACAACATGAACCTGGCGGAGGATTTCCTGAAATACCTCATTCGCTATGCTTTGGAGAATTGCATTGATGATCTTGAATTCCTGAATAAAATGTATGACAATGAACTGATCGAACGTTTGAAGTTTGTGGTTGAAAATGATTTTGAACGGCTAACTTATACCAGGGCAATCGACATTTTAAAAAAATCAGATCAAAAATTTGAATTTCCGGTTGATTGGGGTACTGATCTCCAGTCAGAGCACGAACGTTATCTTGTTGAAAAAGAGTTTTTACGCCCTGTAATTCTTACCGATTATCCCCGTTCAATCAAAGCATTCTACATGAAGCAAAATGATGACGGAAAAACGGTGAGGGCGATGGATGTGCTTTTTCCGAAAATCGGAGAAATAATAGGAGGATCGCAACGGGAAGAGAGCTACGATAAGCTTCACCAACGTATCACGGAGATGGAAATCCCGGAAAAAGATATGTGGTGGTATCTCGAAACACGTAAATTTGGCACAGCTCCGCATAGTGGATTTGGTTTGGGCTTTGAGAGACTTATTCTCTTTGTTACCGGAATGGCAAATATCAGGGATGTGATTCCATTCCCGCGTACTCCGCAAAATGCTGAATTTTAAATCGTTAATTAGTTTACTATTATTGGACTTTTAATCCTGATATTTCTGATAACTACAAAAATAACTCTTAAAACTAGCTGAACTATGTTAAACCAGCGACTACAGCAAAAACTCCTGCAAAAATTATCTCCTCAACAGATACTGTTGATGAAATTGTTGCAGATTCCTTCGCTGGCACTGGAACAACGTATTAAACAGGAAATCGAGGAAAATCCTGCACTGGAAGAAATTGATGAGGCTTTTGAATTATCAAACACCGAAAATCCGGATGATTCGCAGTCTGGTGAAGATTTTGAAGAAAAGGATCGCGATAAAGAAGAATTCGACATATCCGATTATATGGACGATGATGAAACACCGGCTTACCGGCTCTCCTCCAACAACAGCAGTAACGATGACGAACACAGGGATATCCCGTTTGCTTCAAATGCCTCCTTCCACGAAACACTCATATCGCAACTGGGAATGCAGAATATGGATAAGCATGAATACCAGATTGCCCTCAATATTATTGGAAATTTAGACGATTCGGGTTATTTGCAACGCGATCTTAGCGCCATGGTTGATGATCTGGCTTTTTCCCAAAATATAGCAACAACCCGAAGCGAACTTGAGCGGATATTAACTTACATCCAGCAAATTGATCCACCGGGAGTAGGTGCCCGCAATCTTCAGGAATGCTTGCTGATACAGCTTAGAAGAAAATCACAAACACCGGAAGTAGCTTTGGCCACCACAATCATCCAGCGCTTTTTTGAGGAATTTACTAAAAAACATTTCGAGAAAATTATCCGTAAAATAAGGATAAACAATCAGCAGCTGAAAGATGCCATTGATGAGATATTGAAATTGAATCCCAAGCCCGGCGATTCGTTGAGTGATAATTCGCAGATGAACCAATACATCATCCCCGATTTTATTATTCAGAATAAAGATGGCGAACTTGAACTCTCTCTTAATTCGCGCAACGCCCCGGAACTTCGTCTCAGCCGTTCATATACAGATATGCTCGAAACTTATTCCGAAGATAAAAACCGGAAAAATCATTCGCAGAAAGATGCTGTGATGTTTATTAAGCAGAAGATCGACTCCGCCAAGTGGTTTATTGATGCAATCAAGCAACGGCAGAATACGCTTTACCTAACAATGAACGCAATAATGGAATACCAAAGGGCATATTTCATGGAAGGTGACGAAACACGCCTTCGTCCTATGATATTGAAGGATATTGCTGAAATTGTGAATCTTGATATTTCAACAATATCCAGAGTTGCCAATAGTAAATATGTCCAGACTCCTTTTGGTACTTTCCTTTTGAAAAGCTTTTTCTCTGAATCTATGCAAAACGATAGTGGCGAGGAAATATCTACCCGGGAAATCAAAAAAATCCTTTCGGATTGCGTAGAAGCCGAAAACAAATCAAAGCCTGTTACCGATGAGCAACTTACCAATATTTTAAAAGAGAAAGGGTACAATATTGCGCGCCGTACAGTGGCTAAATACCGTGAACAGCTCAACATTCCTGTTGCCCGCTTACGCAAGGAACTCTGATCCCTTCCCATTCATTTTTAAATTAATTGCAAGATTAAAATGACCAGCATTCAACTATTGCCGGAGAGATCGTCGTTTACACCTGAAAAATGAAAAGTATGGAAATCCGGCTGGCTAAATTTATCTCTGTTCTGTTTCATCCTGTTTTAATGCCTGCTTATATCATGGGAATTTTACTAAATCTTGATGCATATTTCGTACTGATTCTCTCGTGGAAAGCTAAAGGAATGTTAATTGGGATGGTGTTTTTATCCACATGTATTCTTCCTTTATCTATCATTTTACTGCTTATTCATTCAGGGAAAATGCTCAGTTTAAATATGGAAAAACGTCAGGAAAGGACAGTTTCTCTGCTGATTATCTCAATTTTCTATTACATTACCTGGTGGATATTAGCACGAATGCAGCTTTCCCCCGTTTTTCCGGTATTCATGATCGGAATATTCTACACAAGTGTGGCTGCTTTGGTAATAAACCTACTTCTCAAAATCAGTTTGCACATGATAGCTGCCGGGGGCGCTACAGCCGTGTTTATCGGGCTCTCTTTTCTGCTTCTTCAACCCCTGCAGTTACTTATTATGCAGCTGATCCTTTTGAGTGGAATTATTGGCTTTGCCAGGCTTAAATTAAACGCTCACAATCCCGCACAGGTCTATTTGGGCTGGATTGTGGGAATGGTTATAATGCTCTCAGTGATGAACTATACCTGATTAGTAAGGACGAAGTGCAATGCCAATGGAAATGGGGAATACCGGGGGACCTTTAGATTTTACAAATACATTGGACAATGAGTAGAAAAAAGTAATATTGATCCATTTATATCCTGCCAAAGCAGTAACTCCATAACGTAAATTCTCCAGATTATCCATTCCGGAACTTTTTTCCTTTACACTTTTTCCACTGCCATCAAAGCTGCTGCCTTTGTATTTGGTATGATTGCTGATAAGTACGCCAAGTTTAAATCCTATGGAAGCCCTATATTCGGACTTATTCTTGTACCGAAGTTCGAGGGGGAAATCCAGATACGTAAGATTCAATTTGCTCTTATCATATTTAACAGGTATTGGAGAGAAATAGCTGGTGTCATCCGATACCAATTTTCCTTTACTGTATAAATTGTGTGAACCAATACCCGCTCCAATTGCAAAAGTGAAATTGCTCTTTTTTACCGGAAATGTATACATAGTATATATGTTAATTCCCTGGTTTATAGTGCGGGGTTTAACCACACTTGGCATACCCTGCCACACATCAGTGAACAAATCAATTCCCGAATTTAGCTTTTTGATCGAAAGCTTTTCCTTATTTTGGGCTGATACCGCCAAAGTTAAAAGGCAAGCGACAGAAAATGTGATTAAGTAACGCATCGTTTTCAATTGTCAGGTTTATAACAACAAAGATATGATTTTAAGCCGAAAAATGGCAAATAAATTACCGGCACATCGTCAGACTTAGAGCGTTGAAGTATAACCAGCAAGGTTTACTGAAGAAACAGACAAGTGATGAAAAATTACCAGATTTAAGGATTTACCAAAGGAAAGACTGAGTGCTGTTTCTTTTTGCTGCTATAGTCAGCCATTTGCTGATTACGCCTGACCCACTCATGCAGTAGCTTTAGTTCATCCTTAGAAAGCCATTTTGATGCTTTCGCAATTTCGCGATCAAATAAATCTTTGTCGAAATTGATCTTCTGAAGGATATTCTTGGTGTATTCAAGCATGTTGCGGAATAGTTATTTAGAATATTTACCACGCAAATATCTGTCATTCCTGAACCTCTTTTTAACGAAATGAATAAGCGTTCACAAAAAATGAATAACTGTAGCTGTTTTGAGGATATTCGTATGAATTGACGCAGAGGATGAATAAATAATAGCAGATAACGTACCTTTGTAACAATACTCAATTCCAGTGCTATGATAACAAAATTAGTAAAATCCACTTATTTAGATTTCTACAAGAAGAAACAACCAATAACACTTGTTAAGCACTTTAATAAAATTAAGGAAATCCCATTTAACAAGGAAACATTCGGCTATTCAGCGTCAATGGCTTCTGTGTTTTCTTCCCTGATCGAAGGAAATACTATTGACTTCGATACCTATTTGAAATATTCAACTTCCGGAATGAATACAAAAAGTAAGTCATTTAAGGAAATTGAGGATTTAATAAGAGCTTACGAATATGCTAACAAGACGGAATTAAACATCAATCATTTCCTGAAAGCACATTCAATCCTATCAAAAACGCTCATTGCAGAAGCCCGGTATAGTGGAAAAATCAGGGATAAAGCGGTTTATATTTTCGGTGGTGGTATAAAAGTATATACCGGCGCAGCACCTTCTATCGTTGTTGAAGAAACAAATAAGCTGTTTTCAGATATTGAGATATTAGTTAAAAGGGAAATGACAATTTCAGAGGTTTTTTATTTCGCTTCAATGATTCATCTGGTTTTTGTGAAAATACATCCCTTTGCCGATGGAAACGGACGGTCAGCAAGATTATTAGAAAAATGGTTTCTGGCGAAGAAATTAGGAAATAAAGCCTGGTTTATTCAATCTGAAAGGCTATACCAGACACGGCTAAAATCTTATTATAAAAGCGTAGATATCGGAACCGATTACACAACGAACAATTTCGATTTATCTATTCCGTTCCTTTTATTGCTGCCAATGGCTTTAACAATAAAGAAATAGAAAAATAGTTTTATTCAGTCTTATTCAGCAGTATTCGGCGGTATTCCTCCCTATCCGGTGCTATCCGGCATTTACCTGTTTACATAGAAATACATTTGCCTCATAAATGAATGAGGTACGATTACTATGTATACCAAACCTGAAAACAAAGTAAACATTATGCAATACAATGTAATACAAGGAGGAATTCCATGTATACAACGTATAAACATCTGTAAACAACATGAAATACCATGTAATACCATGCGTAAACCTTTGTAATACATTGCGTGTACATGCCGTAAACACAAGGAAACCAAAGAAAACCACTATTTTAATAAATAACCAGTAAAATTAAACACAATGGAAAACAGCAAATCAAGAGTTGAAAACATCAGTATGAGAATATCCAACGAAACGAAAGAAGTTTTCGAGGCAAACTTTCAGAATTCCGGCGCAAGCTCTAAAGGTGAGTTTTTAAAGATGCTACTTGATATCTATACAGCAGATGAAATACCCCGTGAGATAAAATATGTTGATAAGATTGTTGAAGTCGAAAAGCCGGTTGAAGTCGAAAAGATTGTTGAAGTTGAAAAACTGGTTGAAGTTGAAAAGCTGGTTGAAGTTGAAAGGCCGCTGGCTGAAAACGAAGTTTTAATAAAACTTAACAGAGTTCAACTAATGGTAGCTAGTGTATTTAATGAAAATGACGAAAACAATAAATCGAATAATACAGCAATTGATAAAGTAGATAAAGGCATTGATGATTCATTTTGGGGTAATGAATTCTATTCAGGCGCATTTAAAGGAGCTTTAAGCCGGTATTCTTTAGGAACAACTCCTGAAGACAACAAAGAAAATTTAGGAATTGCCCTAATAAATACCTTAATGCTGGCGATGATCCAGGAAGGGTATCTTGAACACAACGGCTACAACAGTAAATGGATCAAGAAAATAGTTAAACATTTCGAGAATGAGCCAGTTTCTATTCCTGAGGAAATATCAGTCATTGTTCCAAGTGATGAAAATGCAGAAGAATAGTATTTTCCTCAAATTCTGGATATGATTAATAAATCAACAATCCGTTTAATACTTACAGCCCTGGTTATTCTGTTCAGTGTTTATGAAACATTCAAACAGGCTGAAAAAATCAGAAGCCAGCAGTATAAAAAGTGACAAAGTAATTCACAGTAATAAAAATTAAAAATACATTCGAAATGAAAGATTCAAGTAGTTCAACAGCGGGTATAGTATTCATTGTACTGGTCATTCTAACAATAGGGGGCTATTATTTTTATACAGAATACAAAAAAAAACAAACTACATCACCAGTAGCCGGTGGCGGTTCTTCATCTGGTGGCAGTTCGTCAGCCGGTGGTGGTTCTTCATCTGGTGGTGGTTCCTCATCCGGTGGTAGTGGAGAAAAAAATTCGAATATTCCAGATGATAAAGGATTCAGAGATGAAGCATTTTATAAAAGACTAAAGGATCAAGCCCAGATATATCAAGAGGCTAACGCCACACTTGCGGATATTCAGAAAGTAAAAACGCAGTATATTACCCAATTTAGGCCAGCTTATAAAGGTGTCTGGAAGGATAAAACCGGAATTATACGGGAAAGATTTTCCGGGAAATCATATTCAAAAGATGCCGACATACAATTAATTCAAAAGTATAACGGTCTTTTTCATTATTTAGCTAGATATAAAGGCGATTTATGCTATTTCCCGGTGTCTCTAATAAATGAGGCCGGACTTTGGGAAAAAGGGAAGAGTGGAAATTTCGGCGGAGGTGACGGAGGTGATGAAGATAATCCATCAATTTTAAAAAATCACAGAGCTCTTTAACTAAAATTAATACAATCAAATGACTGAACTAATGAAAAAGTATAAAATATATATTATTCTCGCAATCGCGGCTATCGCTATTTACTTACTGTTTTTCCGTAGCAAAGCAACGCCGGTAATAATACCGCCGGTAAGTCCAAAAGAGGAAAAAAAGCAGCCTGTTGCACAGAATACAGAAGCCCAAAGGCGTGGATCAATGCCAGCGAAAGGGAGGACGCAAAGTGCTAATATAGTTCAAGCTACACAAGCGAACTAAACTGCTTACATTTTACAACAGAAACCCGCACTTTAAGCGGGTTTTGTTTTATATTTGTATCAAAATATGCTGACATGAAAACCATAGTAATTAAATCTGAAAACGATGCTCATACAAAGATGATTGTCGAAATAGCCCGCAGATTCAAGATGAAAACTGAAATATCTACCGATGTCCCAAATGCTGCAACAATGAAGGCTATTAATGACGCTGTTAACGGCAAAGTGCATAAAACAAAATCGGTAAAGGAACTAATGCGTAAACTTGCTGAATAGTGTATAATTTAAATTTTACCGGGCAGTTTAAGAAAGATTTCAAATTGTGTAAAAAGCGGGGCATGGATGTTGCTTTGCTCGAAAAACTGTTTAACCATCTACAAACTACCGGCACACTTCCTGCAAAGAATAAACCTCATTTGCTCAGAGGCAATAAATACGGTATTGTTGATTGTCATGTTCTGCCCGACTGGATTTTACTGTACAGGGTCAATACGAAGGAAAAAGAAATTGAGCTAATCCGCACCGGGACACATGCCGACTTATTTTAATCTGTAGGATCCCGAACCTATTAGATCTGGTACAGAAACAAACGGCTATAATTCCGGAAATTATCAAGATACAGCATTCCATTTATCAATAGCAGCTTTTTCTGATATTAATGTGTCCTTGCTAATACTACAGTATAATAATTAAACTGATTTTGAGTTTAATTAAGAAAAGCAAAACCATGAAACTAAAGTATGTTGACAATTATACTTGGGCAATGATAATACTGATTATTGGTATTATTTTGTTTTATGGTGGGTTTAACAAAGAATCGAAACCAATTATAATTACTGGTAGTTTTATCGCACTTACAGCAATTATAATCAGTATGAAGAGTGCTTTATACGGAACCGGAGAAATTGTAAAAAATAATTATTATGGGGAAGTAGCCATAAAGCGCGAAAGCGGCAGCAACGAGCCTGAAATTATCCCGGTAGGCTCTCTGATAAGTGGAATAGACGGCGCAGCCACCGACTTTAATCATAATGAGGTTTATAAAATCCGTAACGGCATAAAAGTTAAAATTATGCAAAGTGGTGAAATTCGGGAAACAACATTACTTGCAAGGCTTATGAATACCGGCTATACTTCCAGATAATTATCAAGATACAGCATTCCATTTATCAATAGCAGCTTGTTTCTGATTATCCAGCACCCTTGCATAGATTTGAGTAGTTTCAATCTTAGTGTGTCCTAATAGTTTCTGTACTGCAGCAATATCATTACTCAATCCTAGTGTAATGGTTGCAAGGCTATGCCGGGCACAATGAAACGAAATTTTCTTATTTATCTTCGCCAGCTTCATAATACTTTTCAGATGCCGGTTTGTTACCTGGTTACAATAAACCCGAAAGACAGGCAAAGCGGGGAGCGGCTTTACTCGAGGTAACAATAACTTTGCCCGGTCACTTAATGGAATCCGCTCAATAATCGAGGTTTTGAAAATTTTCATTTCAATATAGCTCCCTTCAAATATGTTGGCAAATTTCAAATCCCTGGTATCTGAATAACGCAAGCCGGTATAACAGGCAAACAGGAAATATTGCAGCACTCTTTTAAGATCAGGAGTCATAAAGCCCTGGTATATCTTTTCAAGTGTTTCAAGCTCATTCATTGTAAGAAATTGCATTTGTCCGTCAATGCCTTTACACTTTACTGACTTCAAAGGATTTTCTTTTATTATGCCCTGTTCTATTGCCCGGTTAATAAAAACCCGGAGTGTTCTGAATGCTTTGAATACTGTATTCTGATTATTACCCAGGTTAACAAGATAATTTTCATATTGCCGCCAAACAAGCGGCGTTAGCTCCTGAAAAGAAATGTTTTCCCTGAACCCTTTCAGCTTGTTTGCCTGTGTTGCATATACTGCTATCGTGCCTGGCGCAAATTTGCTCCCAAATTGCGCAATATCGTTAGCTATGAAGGCAATAATATTATTGCGGTCGTATTGTATGCCCCTGAGCAGATCGTCCAGCTCCGTGAGCTTAATTGTCCGGCGTTCAATATTTGCATAAAGCGCAAACTCCTTAGCTTTGTTAAGATAGTCCTGTATAGTGCTGTTAATTATATTCCAGTCAGGACAAGTAGCGGAAACCTCTTGTTTATCTTTATTCCAGTATTTTGGAAGGATTGATTTATGAAGAGAGTAATTTTTACGCACTCCGTTAATGTTCGCATAGAGGCAAAGCGAACTCGTACCGTCCTTTTTAGTGGTATCGGTGCGAAGTATGACCTTAAAATGAGTAGTGTTCATGGGCAATTTTTCTGTTAAATTTTTTGTGGAAATTTTGTGGAAATAATCGCCGTAAACATTGAAAAGAACGGGTTTCAATATGTAAGCCAAAACACTTTGAAACCTTTGGAAGTGCTGAAAATGAAAGGAAACCTTTCATTTTCAGCTTCTTACCAGTGGGCCCACCTGGGTTTGAACCAGGGACCACCTGATTATGAGTCAGGTGCTCTAACCAACTGAGCTATAGGCCCATATGCTATTACCAAAGTCATTCAATAAAAGCATACTTAAGGAGTGCAAATTTACAATTTTACACCTTACTTCCTATTTGGAAGAATGATTTTTTTATTCTTCTGGTTATGAACATGTTAGTTGTTATCAAACAGAAATATTCCCATCCCTTTCTTTTTGTAAATGATCTGTTCTAATCAAAAATTTCGGAAAAGAACTATATAATTTGTCAGAGTTGAATTACTCAATATTAGTTTGTTATTTACGAAGCATCTACTTTTGCATGATGAAGCATTCTGAAACTAATTTGCGAAATATCATATTTGATCTCGGCGGCGTTTTGATTGATCTTGACATCTCCCGCACTGGCAGCGCATTTAGTGCTCTGGGTATAAGTGAACCTTCAAATGAAACAGAGATACTGAGCAGATCCGCTATCTATTCAGGACTGGAAACGGGAGAAGTTTCACCCCGGGATTTTAGAAATGCAATCCGTGATATTTCAACAGATGTTTTGCCTGACACCGCTATTGATAACGCCTGGAATGCGATGCTTCTTGATTTTCCGGCAACCAGAAAAGATCTTTTACTTCAACTTGGAAAGAATTACCGTTTGTTCCTGTTAAGCAATTCAAACGTCATCCATTATCAGTTTTATACAGAAAGATTCAGGCGGGCCTATGGTTTTGAAATGGACTCGTTATTCGAAAAAGCCTATTATTCTTTCGAAATGCATTTGCACAAACCTGAACAGGATATCTTTTTGAAGTTACTGGCCGACAGTAGTCTTCACGCGAATAAAACTCTTTTCATCGATGATTCGCTTGAGAACATTAAAACAGCAGCCACTTTGGGTTTTACAGTGCATCAGATTGTAAATGGCGAAGATGTGACCCATCTCTTCACGGATGGAATTTGGGTTGGATAAAGTAAGAAGGCACAACAGGATCAGATGATCTCGTCATCCTTCATCATCCGGTAAATGGTTGTTTTTCCTATATCAAGTTTCTGAGCAACCAGCCTTACCCTATTCTCATATTTCTTTAAAAAATAAGCTATAATCTGCCGGTTGTATTCTTCAAGCGTCATTTCTTCCTGAAGCAGGTCATTCATTGAGGCATTTGAGGAGAAGCTGATGTCCTCCGGTTCAATCGCCTCTGTATTTGTCATGACAGCCGCCAGCTCTATAACAGCTTTAAGTTCCCTGACATTACCGGGATATGGGTATTTCTTCAATTTTTCCAGTGCCGCCGGCGAAACAGTAAGCTTGGGCATTTGATTCTTTGTGCAGAATTCATCAGCGAAAAAACGAGCCAGGATAAGAATATCGTTCCCTCTGTCGCGAAGTGGCGGCAAGTCGATAGGCAGTCCTAACAACCGGTAATACAAATCCTCCCTGAATGTCCCTTTCTTTACTTCTTCCTGTAGGTTTTTATGCGTGGCAACAATAACGCGCACATCAAGTTTGACTGTTGAATTTGATCCCACCCGCGAAACTTCTTCTTCCTGTAACACCCTCAGGAGTTTGGCCTGCATGTTTAAATCCATATCGCCAATCTCATCCAAAAAGATGGTTCCATTGTTTGCTTCTTCAAATTTACCAATGCGGCGGTTGTTGGCCCCGGTGAAGGATCCTTTTTCGTGTCCAAACATTTCGCTCTCTATCAGTTCTCTTGGTATCGCGGTAACATTAACTGCAACAAAAGGCTTGCTACTGCGCTTTGAATTAAAATGAATAGATTTGGCAACCAATTCTTTCCCTGTTCCTGTTTCGCCATAAATAGAAACTGTGATATTGGTTTTTGCTGCTTTTTCAATAAGCATAAATGTTTTATTGATAGCAGCACTATTCCCTTTAATCAGGTTTCCATATTCATATTTTTTTCCAATTTCTTCTTCAAGGACTGTAATCTTCTGCTTTAGGCTGTAATTTTCACGGATATTACGCATCAGGTTCCATAGACGTTCTTTTGTATCCTGATCTTTAATTACATAATCATAAGCTCCTTTTTTCAAAAGTTCGATAGCTGTAGATACGTCCTGCTGCCCAGAAACAACAATAACAGGAAGCTCGCTGTTATGTTCTTTTATCCGTTTCAGGACTTCGAGGCCACTCATTCCCGGCAGGTTGTAGTCCAACGAAATAACACTTGGGTTCTTATAGAGGTTGTTCACCAAATCTTTGCCATTGGTAAATACCTCAACTTCATAATCGGGATTATGAGCCAGGTGATGGCCAAGAATTTTAGCATAAAGCAGATCGTCTTCAACTATAAATATCCGGAATGGGTCCAATTGATTCGTTTTTTAACCAGTAAGAATGAAAACTGGTTTAGTTCTCAAAGGCAAATATAAAAAATAAATCAGGAACACATGATAACATGTTTATTCTCCGGAAGGTATATTTTGTTGAAGTTCCTTCAAAAATGTGTCAATTAAAGGAAGTGAAGTAAGCGTGAGCAGGCGAAGCCTGTGTTTCTTAAAATCGGGAAGGCTCTTGAAATAGCTGGCATAGTGGCGGCGCATTTCGAGGATTCCCCTCAGTTCTCCTTTTACTTCTATAGCTTTTTGCAGATGTATCCGGCATAAGCCAATACGTTCATGAACAGAAGGTGATGGAATTAACTGCCCTGTTTCGTAATATATCCTTATAGATTTGAATATCCAGGGATTCCCAATGGCAGCGCGGCCAATCATGAGTGCATCAACTCCATATTGATCAAACATCCTCACAGCCTTTTCCGGGCTGTCAATGTCGCCATTGCCGATTACCGGGATATGCATGCGTGGATTATTTTTAACTTCTCCGATAAGTGTCCAGTCTGCTACGCCGGAATACATTTGTGCCCTGGTACGTCCATGTATTGTTATTGCTTTTATTCCAACATCCTGCAACCTCTCGGCAATTTCAACAATGTTTTTGTGGTTTTCGTCCCATCCGAGTCTTGTTTTAACAGTTACCGGCAGTTTTGTTGCGCGTACAACCGCTTCTGTGAGGCGGATCATTTTTGGTATGTCCTTCAGCATGCCGGCTCCGGAACCTTTCATCGCTACTTTTTTTACCGGGCAGCCAAAATTAATATCGATAAGTTCAGGATTAGCTTCAGTAGCCATTTCGGCAGCGCGTTGCATTGAGGATATTTCGTTTCCGAAAATCTGGATACCAATGGGCCTTTCAGATTCTTCAAAGTGGATTTTATGCTGGCTCTTCCTGGCATCCCTGATTAATCCTTCTGACGACACAAATTCGGTATAAACCATATCTGCCCCATATTGGCGGCAAATCTGCCTGAACGAAGAATCCGTAATATCTTCAAGCGGAGCAAGCAGGAGTGGGAATACGCCTAAGTCGAGCTTATCAATTTTCATCCATGGATTGTTAAATATTAAGAGGAATAGAAGTTACAAAAGTAATGTCTAATTTTGTGTGTATCGCCGGCTTGACGGCAATCACGTGGAATTTCTATATATTTATGCAGATATCAGGTATTTACAAACATGCTTCGCCTTCAGGGCAATTTCTTCTACTTCTTCTTCTTTTGATTGTTTTCCTGATTTTTTCGACACTAATCGGCCTGCTTATACTTGTGCCATTTTATGGAGTTGGGGTTATTACTGATTTATCAAACCTCTCAGACTATTCTGATCCAAAAGTTGTGGCAATGCTGAAATTCTTACAGATAGTAAACCAAATAGGCACTTTAATTCTGCCGGCTATCATCTTTGCCTTGCTTGTTGATCATTCCCCGTTTAGCTATCTTCATAGTGAAAAGACACCTAAATGGAAACACGTTCTTATAGCCACGGCCTTGATTTTTATTGCGATGCCATTTATTAACTGGATGGTGGAATGGAACCAGGGAATGCGATTCCCATCCTGGCTTTCGGGTGTTGAGGCTTGGATGAAATCTTCCGAAGCAAATGCCGAAAAGATTACAGAAGCATTTTTGATTTCAAGTTCCGCTACAGGATTGATGATAAATATGCTGATGATTGCTGTATTGCCTGCTATTGGCGAAGAGTTTATGTTTCGTGGCATTCTTACAAGGCTCTTTGGCCGGTGGCTAAATAATAGCCATGCAGGTGTTTGGCTGGCGGCATTCCTTTTCAGTGCTATTCATCTTCAGTTCTATGGATTTGTTCCACGTTTGTTCCTGGGTGTTGCTTTTGGTTACTTGTTTGTATGGACCGGCAACATCTGGGTCCCCGTTACCGCCCATTTTATTAATAATGCAAGTTCTGTAATTGTAGAATATATGGCAAACAAGGGAGTGATTTCGGTTAATGCAGAAACATTCGGGCAAACAAATAACGCAGCCATCATTATTACATCTGCAGTTCTTTGTGCAGCATTGCTTGCAATAGTTTGTATTGAAGGAACTAAGACACCGCATTATCTGGAAGAAAAAAGGGATCTTTAAGGTTTTACGAAGAACATTGAAGCTACTTGAATTTTATTGGCTGGCTGTTAACCGGCCTAAAAGTAATCGGTATAGAAAACATAACAATCACTGGCCGGCCATGATGATATCCGGGAGTCCAGCGTGGCATCAGCCTGATAACCCTAACAGCTTCTGCATCCAGCAGCGGATCTACACTCTTTATAACTTTGACATTGTCAACATATCCATCTTTCCTTACATAGAAACAAATCTTTACTGTACCTGAGACCCCAGGTTTCATTACATCAGCAGAGCGGATGTTTTCGGAAATGAAACGTTGCAAAGCAGCAATTCCGCCGGGAAATTGAGGCATAACTTCCACTGAATAAAAAACATCGGTTGAGCCAGCTTGAGCTGTATCCCCTGGCAATCCATTCCGGGACGAAGCATTGGAGATGGTATCCGGTTTAGACACTGTGGTATCCGGCACAACCTGGCCTTTTTTCTTTTCTAAAGGTTCCTGATCTTCCGGCGTAACAAGTGATGAATTGTTCTCAACTACAAGGGGTTTCACCTGCTTGGTCAAACGCTGCAAATCTGAAGGGGAAATAAGATCGTTATACATCTGAACATTTCCGATATAGGGATAATATACCATTTCATTATCTGAAGGATACCAAAGAATGTAGGAATATATTCCCAGGGGAATAAGCACTATTGCAATAGCTAGGATCAATCCCCGGTTAACAGCAGCATTGTAACCTTTCCTTAGGATGTAAGCCCCATACGCCTTGTTGCGGTATTCAAAGAGGACTTCCAGGTATTCGCTTTTTTTTCTTTTTTTCAATAATAGCATCTGGAAGCAAATGAAGTCAGTTATTCAGGGCGGAAAAATCTCATTAACAAGAGTTATACAGAAAGTGTGCCATTAGGGCTTATCGGGAAGATTAAAAGCACATAATGTTCCCGCAAACCTGCATACATTGTCATGTTTATTTTATCGTGCCGCTGTGTGGTGCAAAAGTAATCAAAATAGATTGACCTTAAGTATGCACCAATAATACCAATGTATTCAGAAGTATAAACGATATCTGGCCCGATTGCGGTATTACAGCTTTTTTGTTCAGAAAAGATGGAATGTTGCCTGGCAAAGGATTGGCTTTGTCAGTCCTTATTGGGTTAGTTCTCCCCTCATAGGGGATTGCAACATTTGTTCAATTTTTTCTTTTGGATAGCCTTCGCCCAGCAGGAACATCATTTTGGCAACAGCCGATTCGGTTGTAATATCATAACCTCCAATTACACCAATTCGGCTAAGTTCAACACTGGTTTCGTATTTCCCCATATCAACAGAGCCACCTTTGCATTGTGTAACATTATAAATAATTATGCCCCGGCCAATTGCTTCTTCAAGATCTGCAATAAACCATTCGTCAGTTGGTGCGTTGCCCGCGCCAAAAGTCTCAAGAATTACTCCTTTTAAGCCTTCGGAGTGCAGGATACTGCTTATCACATTTTCGGTAATACCCGGGAAAAGCTTTAGAATAGCAACATTGGGGTCAAGTTTAGTATGAACTTTCAGATTTTTAAAATTGGGTTTAAGGATGAAATTCCGGTTGTAACGGATATGAACCCCTACATCTGCAAGGACAGGATAATTTCCTGACAGAAATGCATTGAAATTCTCAGCATTGAATTTATTGGTGCGGTTCCCCCTCATAAGTTTATTTTCGAAATAAATGGCAACCTCAGGGACCAATGGTGTTTCCTCTTCCCTGGCGGCAGCAATTTCAATGGCATTGATAAGGTTATCGCGACCATCTGTCCGAACAACGCCTAGAGGTAGTTGGGAACCGGTAAATATTACAGGTTTATTCAGGTTCTCAAGCATAAAGCTAAGAACAGAAGCTGTATAAGCCATAGTATCAGTACCATGCAGAATAACGAAGCCATCAAATTTCCCGTAGTTTTCACCAATAAGATTTGCCAGCCTTATCCAGAATGAGGGATTCATATTCGATGAATCAATAAGAGGGACCAGTGAATACGATTGAATCTCGAAATTGAAATTATCCAGCACAGGCATCAGGCGGTAAAGATTTCCAAAATCGAAAGGCCTCAATGCCCCGGTTTCTTTGTCTTTAATCATTCCGATAGTTCCACCGGTATATATTACCAGTATTGAAGTTTTTGATTGCATATGAATAAAAGGATTTCAGCTAAAGTTAAATAATCGTTTTGCATTGGCTGTCGTAATTTGCGCTACTTCAGAAAGTGGTATTTCTTTGAGTGACGCTATCTTTTCAGCTATCAGAAGGATGTAGCTGCTCTCATTTCGCTTGCCGCGATATGGGTCGGGCGCGAGAAAAGGAGCATCGGTTTCGAGCACTATATATTCCAGTGGTATCTGTTTAACTACTTGCTGTAGCCCTGAATTTTTAAATGTTACAACACCACCTATACCGAGGAAAAATCCCAGATCAGTAACCTTTTTTGCCTGTTGGATATTACCGGGAAAGCAGTGAAATACTCCCTGTAAGTTTCCATCTGCTTCTTCGAGGATAATACTATATGTTTGATCGAAGGAATTACGCATATGTATGGCAACCGGCAATTTAGAAGCTTTTGCCAGTTTAAGCTGATGCCTGAATGCAATTTGCTGTTGTTCGAGAAAAGTCTTGTCCCAATAGAGGTCGATGCCAATTTCACCAATGGCGTAAAATTTGCGTTTTTTCAAATGGCTTTCAACTATTTGTAACTCATCCTGATAGTTTTCTTTCACCGAAGTAGGATGAAGTCCAACCATTGGAAGACAATTATCCGGAAACATATCGGCAAGATTCAGTAAAGGTTCAATAGAAAGGCTGTCGATATTTGGGAGCAGGAATATTTCAACACCAGCCAATTTAGCTCTGCTAATAGATTCGGTGCGGTCTGCATCTAATTCGTCAAGGTAGAGATGGGTATGCGTGTCGATAAATTGCATGGCACAAAGGTACATGAAATCGCTTATGCAACTTACCGGTATTGGCGCTTTGCGGAGGGGCAAAAGGATACCGAGTATTGCAGCGCGAACAGGTGTTTTTGTATCTTTGCCACAAAGCCCATCTATTGAAGAAAATCCTGATTATACGTTTCAGTTCTATTGGCGACATTATTCTTACAACGCCAACTGTCAGGTGTCTAGCCACACAGTTATCCGGTGTCGAAATCCATTACCTTACGAAGAAGAGTTACGCTCCTATCCTGAAAAATAATCCTTATATCAATAAAGTAATTGAACTGGAAGGAAGTCTGAATGCTCTTATTCCTTTGCTGAAAGCAGAAAAATATGACCATATCATCGACTTGCATAAGAACATGCGTTCAGTATATACGCTTGCACGGCTTTGTAAACCCTTTTCAACATTCAGCAAACTTAACATCCGCAAATTATTAGTCGTGACATCAGGTCTTAACCTGTTGCCTCCTATCCATATTGTTGACAGGTATATAACTGCTGCTAAACGTTTTTCAGTATTTAATGATGGGAAAGGCCTCGATTTTTTTATTCCTGTTGGTGACGAGGTTGATTTGAAAATGTTCCCGGATATTTTCAGGAAAGCTTATTTAGGTTTTGTAATTGGCGGAAAATTCAACACAAAGATAATGCCTGCCGAAAAGGTGATTGAAGTTATCAGGAATGTCAAATTACCGGTAATCCTTCTGGGTGGAAATGAGGACAATGAAAGAGGGGAGATAATCAGAAAAGAATTTAGCGATAATGTTATTAATGCCTGCGGTCAGTTCTCGCTGATGCAATCGGCTTCGTTGGTTAAGCAGGCAAAAGCCATTGCAACTAACGACACAGGATTGATGCATATTGCAGCGGCGTTCAATAAAAAAACTATTTCAATCTGGGGCAATACCATTCCTGATTTTGGGATGGGCCCTTACAAGCCGCACGGGTATGAAAGTGATTCAGCAATAGCCGAAGTAAATAGTTTGAAATGCAGGCCTTGTAGTAAAATCGGATATAAAGAATGTCCAAAGAAGCATTTTCGTTGCATGTTGGATCAGGACACAAATAAAATCGCCCAAAAGCTAAACGATTTCTCTTCGGTCAGTTAATGAAAGGGTTGTTCCGCTTTTCGAAGCCAATTGTAGTAGTTGGGCCGTGCCCCGGGTACACGATACACTGATCGGGAAGACTAAATAATTTTGTCCGGATACTTTCCAGTAACCTGTCGAGGTTACCTGTTGGCAGGTCAGTCCGGCCAATGCTCTCCTGAAACAGGACATCACCTGTTATAACAAAGTTTTCTTTGTCGCTTACAAGGCAAATACTGCCATCGGCATGTCCCGGAGTATATAAAATTTTCATAGTGGATTTGCCGAATTCCACGCAATCACCTTCTTTAAGGAAGTCGCTGGGAAGAATAACATGTCCGACATTCATCCCAAAAACAGAGCCTGACGTTTGGGCGGTTTCATAGAACTTTAGTCCTGCTGAATGCGCTTCGGGTTTCAGGTTATACCGTTCGCAAACGAACGTGTTTCCAAGAATATGATCAATATGGGCATGCGTATTTATCATACGAACCGGTTTCAATCCTTTTTCTTCTATAAAACCAGATAATTCCTGCTCTTCCTGCTGGAACTGACAGGCCGGATCAATTATGAGGCATTCGTGACTTTCGTCATAAACTACATAGGTGTTCACACCAAAAGAATTGAAAATAAAAGTTGAAATTTGAAGCATAGTGCAGATTAAATGGGCATTCAAAGTTACGCAATTAAATCGTGTGCCGCTTTTCCGGCTCAGGGTGGTAAAAAAATGGTTACTTTAGCCATTCCAATTCCCGAACCAGAATAATTGCCATGTCGCTTTTGAAATCCTCAATACGGAATAAGATACTGGCAACCATTATAAGTATCAGCGGACTATTGGCAATGCATCTGCCAGCTTTGGGCCAATTTTACAATGGTTCGCAAATGTCTTTTGGCAAAAACCGGGTTCAATACAACGACTTCCAATGGACCTATTTTAAATTCACTGGTTTTGATGTTTATTTTTACCTGAATGGCAAGGAGTTGGCAACCCATACCGCCAGGTATGCGAAGGAAAATATTCCGGAAATAGGGCGAAGGCTTCAGGGCACACTCAACGAGAAGATCGACTTCGTAATATTTAACAATTTGACTGATCTGAAACAAAGTAATATTGGGCTTGTTAGCGATCAGCAATACAATACAGGAGGTGTTACTCAAATTATCGGACGTAAGGTATTTATCTATTTCGATGGCGACTATACTCATTTCGACCGGCAAATCCGCTCAGGGATCGCCAAATTACTTGTTGATCAAACGATATCTGGCGGGTCAATAGGAGCTCAGATAAAGAACGCTACTCTGATAAATATGCCCGATTGGTACGTTAATGGATTGGTTTCTTATCTGGGCGAAGATTGGAGTACCGAAACCGACAACATTGTAAGAGATGGTATTCTTAGCGGGCGATACAATAAGTTTAATCACCTTACGGGCGAGGATGCGTTATACGCCGGTCATTCTATTTGGGAATTCATAGCTATGCGTTATGGAGAAAGGAATATCCCTGATATTATTTACATGGCCCGGGTAAGCAGAAGTGTTGAGAATGGGTTTCTTTACGTTCTGGGAATTTCTTTCAAAAACCTAATAAAGGAATGGCAAAAGTATTACCTCGATCGCTATCAACCTTTTGATCAGCAGGAGCATTCGGAAATGACCAATGAAATTAAAACACTTAAAAAGACCGGGCTGGTTCTTGGGCAGTTAAAAATAAATCCCGATGGTGGATCAATAGCTTATACCACCAATGAGCAGGGGAAATACCGGGTTTATATCAAAAACACAACCACCAGTAAAGCCAGAAAGATATTCAAACACGGCCACGAGCTTGATGAAAAAACAGATTACTCATACCCATTATTGGCATGGCATCCTGGTGGCAAAATATTGGCAATGATCATCGAGAACAAAGGATTCAAATTCCTCTATTTCTATTCCGTCGAAACACATAAGTTTCAAAAACAGTTCCTATACAATTTCGATAAAATTCTTGATTTTTCGTATGCTCCCGATGGCAGATCATTTGTTTTTTCGGCAGTGCAAAGGGGGCAATCCGATATTTTTATTTACACCATAGCTTCTAATTCCTTTGAACAACTCACACATGATGAGTATAATGACCTTTATCCGCGCTTTATTGATTCAGGTAAAAAGATAATATTCAGTTCAAACCGGATTACCGACACCCTCAATTTGAAAGATAGCCGAAAACCCTTGCCGGATGGAATGCAAGCCAATGACTTGTTCATGTATGATTTCAGAACCCGTTCAAAAATTTTATACCGGGTTACGAACACTCCTGAAATAAATGAAATCCAGCCAATGGAATATCGTCCTGGTTACTTCACCTTTCTTAGTGATTCCAATGGAATTTACAACCGTTTCATTGCAAGGGCTGACAGTACAATAACTTATGTTGACACCACAACACATTACCGCTATTTCACTACTTCCAATGCAGTAACCAATCTCTCAAGAAATATTATCCAGCATGATGCTAATGCCCTTGCCGGGAAAACAGGAGAAATTATATTCAAGAATAATTCCTATCATCTCTATCTTAAAGAAATTGCTGAAACAGCATCAGAATCGAATGTTTCTCTCTTTAACTCTCAATATGTTGAAGATAAATTAAAGGTTCGTATTGTCGAAAAGGAGAAAAAGAAAAATGCGCCAATTACTCCGGCATTGCCTGTGAAGAAAAAAAAATTAGTGAATGTTTATGAAAACGAATTAGGCAAACCTGAGATTGATACAGGAAGGATAGACATCAATAATTACCAGCTTTCGAAACAGGCATTTTACAGGCTGAATATCTCCCGTGATTCCCTGAAACAGGGAGAATCTGCAATTTCATTAAATCCTATTGAAAAAGAAGAATTTAAAGTTCCCCAACAAAGGAACTATAATGTGGAATATACAATTAATCAATTGGTTAGCCAGCTTGATTTCAATTACCTGAATGCTTCTTACCAGCCTTATACCGGTGGAAATAACCCAATTTATCTTTACCCTGGAATAAATGCACTGCTCAAAGTTGGAGGGATCGATTTGCTTGAAGATTACCGGATTACCGGTGGTATAAGGCTTAACATGAACCTGGAAAATAACGAGTACCTGCTTAGTTTTGTAAATCTAAAACACCGTGTGGATAAAGAAATTATCTTTCACAGGCAATCTATAGAAGATGTTGGTAATTATTCAATTATTCGCCATCGTATCCACGAATTATACTATAATTTAAAATACCCGTTCAGCGAAGTCATGGCTATAAAAGGCACATCTATGATTCGTTATGATAAAGCTGTTAACCTCTCAACCGATCCATACAACCTGCTTCAACCTGATATGCTTCAAACATGGGGCGGGCTGAAGGCTGAATTAATCTATGACAATACGCGTAACCTCGGGCTTAATTTATACTCCGGACTACGCTATAAATTATTTGCCGAATATTACCAGCTTTTAGGAGGCGATAGAAAGAAACTGGCAGTTGTCGGCGTCGATTTCCGGCATTACCTTAAAATCCATCGCACCTTTATTTGGGCCAACCGCTTTGCTTCCAGTTCTTCATTTGGCAACAGTAAACTTATCTATTATATGGGAGGGGTGGATAATTGGCTTAATCCCAGATTTAACCAGGAAAATTCTGTTGCCACAGGCAATGACTACACCTATCAGGCGCTTGCCACCAATATGAGGGGCTTCAAACAGAACGTCCGGAATGGGAATACTTTTGCTGTAATTAATTCAGAATTAAGGTTCCCAGTGTTCCATTATCTGTTAAACCGGCCAATTAAATCTGATTTTATCAATAACTTTCAGGTTGTTGGTTTTGCCGACGCGGGAGGCGCATGGACTGGCGCAAACCCATTTTCGGAAGAAAACACCCATTTTTTGCGAACAATTAATCAAAAGCCACTCACAATAACAGTTCTGGTTCAAAAGAATCCAATTGTTGGAGGTTATGGTGTGGGGCTCAGAAGCCGGATATTTGGCTATTTCCTGCGCACTGACTGGGCCTGGGGTGTCGAAGACGGACAGGTACAGCCCTATGTCTTTTATTTTTCACTCAGTCTCGATTTCTAACAACTCAATCCATTAAAGTATGAATCTATATGTCTTTTTGATCCTTATAATGATAGGCCTTGCCGCTGGAGTTTTTGGCGGGTTTGTAGGTCTCGGTGGTGGAGTAATCATGATTCCGGCGATGATCTATTTGTTGGGAATGAGCCAGTTTGAAGCGCAAGGCACGAGCCTGGCAGTGATGCTGCCTCCAGTGGGAATCCTTGCCGCTATGAATTATTACAAAGCAGGGCAACTGAACTGGAAGTATGCACTCATTATTGCAATAACTTTTACACTTGGCGGTTTCATCGGGTCGAAATTAGCACTTAACATTCCTGTTACTACGGTCAAAAAGATCTTTGGGTTTGTTCTTCTAGGCATTGGCCTTAATATTATTCTTGGCAAGTAAAGCCTTCAACAAAAGTATTTTATGAATCCTATCGATAAGCGGATAATACGCTTTTTGCATAAACACCATGTCTTCACATTAGCTACCTGTAGCAATAATAAACCTTATACTTGTTCATGCTTTTACGTTTACATGGAAGAACACAACTGTATAATCTTTACTTCCGGATCCGGAACCCGGCATGTTAGCGAACTTGAAACCCAGCCTCAGGTAGCAGGGGCAATAGCCCTTGAAACAATGATTGTTGGCAGGATCCAGGGAATCCAGTTTACAGGCGATTGCTATTTACTCCAGGGAGCTTTCCTGGCAAAAGCAAAAGAGGCATATCACAAACATTTTCCGGTTTCATTGCTTATGGATCTTACACTGTGGGGCATTACACCCGATTTTATAAAAATGACACATAACTCACTTGGATTTGGCAATAAACTGGTGTGGGAAAACCGCAAAAATCAGCAAAAAAATACTTATTAATAATTCTACAAGTTAGCTTTCAATAGCTTAGAAATAGAACCCCCTCTTTTGTTAATAAGTGTTTTTGCAACATGGCTAATTCATAATTAAATTAGCTATCTCAAATATGGCCTTGTTCTGATATGATTAGTTGACACTGTATCAACGCGTTGTGTCGATTTTTTAGCCTCATTAATATAATTAGTTATTTTCGATATCCATGGATAACCAACTGTTTGCCAGCACAGAAATAGAACAAGATCAACTTAAAGAAAATAAATTTTATGACAAGGTCCTCGAACAACGATCGCGACCTGCTGTCGGAGCCGACACAGCTTCACTTGACACCGAACCAGTCATCTCAAACAATCCCGATAATCAAGAATTGAAGACAAAAATTTACTCACACCAGGAAGTACTTAAACACTCCACAGTTTATTTTAAAGGTGACGAACTCGCTGCAAGCGTATGGATGAATAAGTATGCACTGAAGGACAGCGCAGGAAATATTTATGAGCTCACTCCCGATGACATGCACCATAGGCTTGCAAGCGAAGTAGCACGTATCGAGAATAAATATCCCAACCCTCTTTCAGAAGAGGAGCTTTATGATCTTTTTAAGGATTTCAAATATATCATCCCCCAAGGCAGCCCGATGGCCGGGATTGGAAATAATTTTCAGGTATCTTCTCTTTCCAACTGTTTTGTCATTGGTGGCGATTCCAACCAGGATTCCTACGGTGGTATATTGAAAGTTGACCAGGAGCAGGTGCAACTTATGAAACGCCGTGGTGGAGTTGGTCACGACCTATCGCATATCAGGCCTTCTGGCAGCCCGGTTAAAAATAGCGCACTTACCTCAACTGGCATCGTTCCTTTTATGGAACGTTATTCAAATTCCACCCGCGAAGTAGCTCAGGATGGCCGCCGTGGTGCACTCATGCTTACAATTTCGATTAAACATCCTGATTCAGAGAATTTTATTGATGCAAAACTAGAGCAGGGAAAAGTTACCGGTGCCAATATTTCAGTAAAGATCGATGACGATTTTATGCGCGCTGTTGCCGAAAACCGTAATTACATTCAGCAATACCCTATTGAATCGGCAAACCCAATGAAAACAAAGGAGATAGAAGCCCGGCAGCTATGGGATAAAATTATCCATAACGCATGGAAATCAGCCGAGCCAGGTGTGCTTTTCTGGGATACCATCAAACGCGAATCCGTTCCTGATTGTTATGCCGATCTTGGATTTAAAACCTTATCTACTAACCCTTGCGGCGAAATTCCACTATGCCCCTACGATAGCTGCCGACTGCTTGCTATAAACCTTTATAGCTACGTGGAGAATCCATTCACCCAACATGCAAGCTTCAATTCTGAACTATTTACCAAACATGCGCGCTACGCCTTAAGGATAATGGATGATATCATCGATCTGGAAACCGAAAAGATTGATGGTATAATTGCTAAGATTAAAGCCGACCCCGAAGACGAAGAGATAAAACGCGTTGAACACCTGATGTGGGAAAATATCCGCACAAAAACTTTGCAGGGTCGCAGAACCGGGATTGGTATTACTGCCGAAGGCGATATGCTTGCAGCTCTTGGCAGCCGCTATGGTTCAGAGACTGCTACAAATTTCAGCGTGGAGGTTCATAAACAACTGGCAATCGAAGTTTATCGCTCTTCAGTGGAACTTGCACGCCAGCGTGGCGCTTTCCCTGTTTTCGACATCGAACGCGAAAAAAACAATCCCTTTGTAAACCGGATAAAGGCGGCAGCCCCCGATGTATATGAGGATATGGCAAAATACGGGCGGCGAAACATAGCAATGCTTACTATTGCCCCTACTGGCAGCGTAAGTATATGCACCCGCACTACCTCGGGTATTGAGCCTGTTTTTATGGTGAGCTACAAACGCCGAAAAAAAGTTAATCCAAACGATAAAAGTGTAAACGTCACTTTTGTGGACGAAAGTGGCGATTCGTGGGAAGAGTACAACGTGTTTCATCACAAATTTGTGGATTGGCTCAGGATAAATGGTTACGACCAGGAAGCAGCCCGCGATTTCAACGATAAACAACTGGCTCCGCTCATCGCTAAATCCCCGTACTTTAATGCTACTTCCAACGATATCGATTGGGTGAGCAAGGTAAAGATGCAGGGTGAAATACAGAAATGGGTTGATCATTCAATCAGCGTTACTGTTAACCTGCCCAAAGAGGCTACCGAAGATTTGGTTAGCCAGGTTTACCTTACTGCATGGGAAAGCGGTTGCAAAGGCATGACAATCTACCGTGATGGATGCCGTACAGGTGTCCTTGTTACGAATGATGCTAAAAAAGAAGACAAACCAGAATTCCGCGAAACCCGGGCACCACGCCGTCCCAAACGGCTGGCCGCTGAAGTAGTTCGTTTCCAGAACGATAGCGAAAGCTGGATTGCCGTTGTTGGCCTGCTGGACGGTAAGCCTTACGAAGTATTTACCGGCAAGGCCGATGATTTTCTGCTTCACCCCAAAGTGGAACGTGGCTGGGTGATACGGACAAAAAATGAAAACGAACCTGCCAGATACGATTTTCAACTTGAGGATAAACACGGTTATAAGCATACCATCGAAGGTCTGTCCCGTATGTTCGACAAAGAATACTGGAACTATGCCAAACTTATTTCCGGCATCCTCCGGCATGGCATGCCACTTCCTTTTGTGGTTGATCTGGTGGAACACCTTAATTTTGACATTGAAGCCATCAATACCTGGAAAAACGGAGTTGTGCGCGCGTTAAAAAAATTCATCCCCGATGGAACCGAGGCTCCTGAGCAGGCTTGCCCTGAATGCAAGGAAGCAGATGGTCTCATCTACAAAGAAGGTTGCCTCACATGCAAACATTGCGGATATTCAAAATGCGGTTGATATAGCTTTTGAGACTTTTAAAGCCCTGCGATCCTCACAGATAGCGGGGCTTTTGATTTATAACTTCATTTAATATCCCTTTAAATCCAATCCTTCGCTATCAATCATGGTTACCCACCTTCCCATCTTTTTCTGAATTACCTTAAAGTGCTGTTTTCCTTCAGGTGTGGTAAATGAAATAGCTTCACCGGGCGATTCTGCACGGCCGGTTCGTCCTATTCGATGAATATAATCTTTGGGCGACCTCGGTAACTCATAATTAATCACATGAGGCAAAAACTTAATGTCAATACCGCGCGATATCAGGTCGGTTGCAACCAGCACACGGAGTTTCCCCGTTTTAAAATTGGTTAATGCTTCCGTCCGTGCTTCCTGACTCTTTTTGCTATGAATAGACGTGGCTTCAATTCCATGTTTTCGGAGTTTATCAGCAACATTATCAGCTGAATAGACCGACGATGTAAAAACCAAAACCTGCTTCATGTCATCACGTTTAATAAGGTAACGCAATAACGGGCCTTTTTTTTCTTCCGGCACAAAATACGCCAGTTGTGTGATGAGGTCAATATTATCATGCTCAGGTTCAAGCTTAATAACCAAAGGATCATGCAAAAGCATTTGATTAATGTTATTCACATCGCCACTAAGTGTGGCAGAAAACAACAGGTTCTGACGCCTTTTTGGCAACAGCGCAAAGATGCGGTCCATTTCATCTCTGAAGCCCAGGTTAAGCATTTTATCAGCTTCGTCCAGAACCAGGGTTTCAATAGCTGACAAATGCACTGCGTTCGATTCAACCAGTTCCAGTAACCTTCCCGGTGTGGCAACCAAAATATTAACACCCGACAAAGCCTTCATTTGCGGGTTGGCAGAAACACCACCAAAAACGGCCAGGGTTTTTATGGTCTGAGGTAGTGATAAGGCAAACATCTGAAACACTTCTCTTACCTGAACAGCCAGTTCGCGTGTCGGCACCAGCACCAGGACATTTACGTATCTGTTCCTGGTTTCAGCTTTGGCTTGCAGATTCATTAAAATGGGTAATACATAACCTATCGTTTTACCAGAACCAGTCGGAGCAATACCCAGAACATCTTTCTTTTTTAGAATAGCAGGTATAGCTTCCTGCTGAATAGGAAATGGCACCTGGTAATTCTGAGCTGCCAGTGCTTTTAATAAAGATGGAGATAAACCTAAGGAAGCAAAGGGCATGTTTTCTTGGTGTTGTTTTTTTTCAAGTATATTTCAGAAGAATTAACCGTGAAATTATCTAATCACTCACTACATTCATTTCGTTTATCAGGTAACCCGCTCCTGCATATTTATCAATCACAAAAA
>CAZEDO010000006.1:11300-64847 GCA_964511085.1 uncultured Lentimicrobiaceae bacterium | reverse complement strand
TGAGAAAACTCAAGGAATTTAAATATTTTTTTTAAGCTGCCAGGTCTCAGCAGTCAGTGATTAGCATTCACCGTCAGAAAGTTCCAACTCATCGAATAAAGTTTTGTAGCTGCAGGGGTGTTTGGATATTTGATTTTTCGTGGTAGCATTAAATAATATTTGTCTACTTTAGTAAATCAAAACTGCTAATTTGTTTAACCTGATAAACACAAGTATATGAAAACACTTCTAAAATCGTCACGCGCGTATGTTTACCTTCTGATCATGGCGTTATTGCTGGCTGGCATTGTTCGTCTGGATGCTCAGGATAAAACCGGCGGAAAGTCCGGGGCAAAATCCGAAACCAAAACCAGCACAAAGGCCGCAAAAAAGGAAAAGGATAAAGAAACAAAGAAAGACAAACCCAAATCCGACTCCTTGCAATTGCAATCTTTCAGCGGAATGAAATGGCGCAGCATTGGCCCGGCACTCACATCAGGACGAATTGCCGACTTTGCCGTTAACCCTGCCAACAACAGCGAATATTATGTAGCCGTTGCATCCGGCCATGTGTGGAAAACCACTAACCGCGGCATCACCTTCGATCCGGTGTTCGACAACCAGGGTTCTTATAGCATCGGTTGTGTAACTATTGATCCGAACAATGCAAATGTTGTTTGGGTTGGGACAGGTGAGAACAACCACCAACGTGCTCTTGGCTGTGGTGATGGTGTATATAAAAGCATGGATGGTGGCAAGGCATGGAAAAATATGGGTATTAAGGAATCGCGGCAGATTGGCGAAGTACTTATTGATCCGCGCAACAGTGATATCGTATTTGTTGCTGCGGAAGGTTCGGTGTGGGGACCCGGTGGCGATCGCGGATTATATAAAACTATTGATGGAGGAAAAACCTGGAAGAAAGTGCTGGAGATAAGCGAAAATACAGGGGTTAACAACGTACTGCTCGATCCTCGCAATCCCGATGTAATGTATGCCAGCAGCGAACAACGTCGCAGGCATGTTTTTACCAAGATAAGCGGTGGTCCGGAGACGGCCATCTATAAATCAACCAATGCCGGCGAAACATGGGATAAATTAACATCGGGCCTGCCCGGTGGCGATATGGGAGGAATTGGATTAGCCATTTCGCCCGTCGATCCTGATGTGCTTTACGCCATAATTGAGGCTACCGACGGTGGTGGTTTTTACCGCACTTCCGACCGCGGCGCTTCATGGCAGAAAATGAGCGACCATTCGGCCCAGGGGCAGTATTACAACGAAATAACCTGCGACCCGAAGAAAGTAGATAAAGTATATTCAACCGAAACGGTTTCACAGGTTACTGAAGATGGAGGCAAAACCTGGCGGCAACTTGGCAACAACAAACGCCATGTGGACGATCACGCTATCTGGATTGATCCTGCTGATACAAAACATTTTCTGATCGGATCTGATGGTGGCATTTATGAGTCGTTTGATGGGGGACAAAATTTCCGATATTCTACTAACCTGCCTGTAACTCAATTTTACCGTGTGCAGGTTGATAACGCGCTGCCATTCTACAATATTTATGGTGGTACGCAGGATAATAATAGCCTGGGAGGACCTTCCCGCAGCACATCAAGCGGTGTAGTGAGCGACAACTGGTTTGTAACGAACGGGGGCGATGGATTCTGGTCGCAGATTGATCCGGAAGATCCGAATACTGTGTATGCCGAAGCGCAATATGGGAATATGGTACGCTATGACAAACGTAGTGGCGAAGCGATAGAGATACGCCCGGAACCCCGGCAAAACGAAGATTCCTATAAATGGAACTGGAATACGCCGCTTATCATAAGTCCGCATTCGCATACACGGCTCTATTGTTCAGCCAACAAGGTTTTTCGCAGCGATGATCGCGGAAACACCTGGCAGGTAATTAGTGACGACCTTAGCGCCGGTATCAGCCGCGAAACCTGGTCAGTTATGGGCAAGCACTGGAGTGTTGATGCTGTAGGAAAGAATGTGAGTACTTCGCTTTATGGTATTGTTATTTCGCTCGACGAATCGCCTGTTAAGGAAAACCTCCTCTACGCAGGAACAGATGATGGCCTTATACGTGTAACCGAGGATGCAGGTAAGAACTGGAGCAAAGTTGACAAGTTCCCGGGCGTCCCCGAAAATACCTATGTGAGCGATGTGTTTGCTTCGCGCTTTGATGAAAATGTTGTTTTTGCTTCGTTCGATAACATCCTTCGCGACGACTTTAAACCTTACCTGCTTAAAAGCACTGATAAAGGTAAAAGCTGGACATCAATAGCAGGTAACTTGCCGAAGAAAGGAACAGTGCACACCATACAGCAGGATTTTGTTAACCCTGACCTGCTATTCGTGGGTACGGAATATGGTTTCTTCTTCAGCAACGACGGAGGGAAAGTATGGGTACAACTGAAAGCAGGGATGCCTGTGATTCCGGTTCGCGATATTGCTATTCAGAAGCGCGAGAGCGACATTGTGGTGGCTACTTTCGGACGCGGATTTTATGTGATGGATAATTACAGTCCGCTGCGAACTGCCACCAGAGAACTTATGCAGAAGGAAGGCACTTTGTTCCCTGTAAAAGATGCTTTGATGTATATCCAAACAGATACGCGCTATGGCGAAGGTTCCACCTATTATAAAGCCCCGAACCCTGACTTTGGTGCGGTAATAACTTATTCACTCAAAGAAGTTCCCGAAACTCTGAAGGCTAAAAGGCAGAAGAAGGAAACCGATCTCTTTAAAGCCGGTGATCCTATACCTCAGCCCACAGAAGCTGAATTGAAAGCTGAAAAAAATGAACTGGCACCTTACCTTACCTTCACAATTACTGATGCAACCGGTAACGTAGTGCGCAGGATTAATCTGGCGCCTTCGGCCGGAGTTGGCCGTGTGGTGTGGGATCTTCATTACCAAACGAGCGATCCTGCAAAGAGTACAGACAAGTTTGATCCGCTTGCCGAGCCCGGCAGTGGTGGCATACTGGCGATGCCAGGCAAATATTCTGTAAGCATGGCAATTACTGCATCCGGTGAAACCAAACAACTTGCAGCACCGGTAGAATTTAATGCCGTTGTGCTTAACAACACTTCGTCACCGGCAGCCGACAGGCAGGCCATGATCGAATTTAACAGGAAGGCAGCTGTGCTCTCAGGAGTAATGCAGGGAACAGAGCAATATGCAAACGGAATTAAAACACGTTTACTGAGCATCGCTCAACTTCTGGATGGTGCAACAAATGCATCGCCCGACCTTATGAAGAAAGCACTTGACCTGTCGAAACAAATTGACGATATTCTTTTTGTATTTAACGGCAAAGCACCTGCTGCCAGCGAGGAGGAGAATCCCCCGGCCCCGGTTCCACTTTATGGACGTCTGAATAAAATAGCATATATAAGTTATGGATCAACGTCTGAACCAACTCAAACGCAGAAGGAATGCTACCGCATCCTTACAGAGGAATTCCCGCCTTTGTATGAAAAGATTAAAAAGATTGGTGAGGTGGAATTACCGTCGATTGAATCAGCTCTCAACGCAATTGGAGCTCCTGCAACTCCCGGACGTTTGCCGGAATGGAGGAAGTAGAATTATTTATTAGACTGTATTATAAAAGCGGAGAGGCTGCCTTTAAATGGCAGCCTCTCCGCTTAGTTTTAATTCAGAAAAAGAGCTTTATTTGACAATAAGTTTTTGTCTTATTGTCTGCATTCCTTCATCTGCCAATAAAAAGTAAATGCCAGGAGAAAGCTGGTATTCAAAACGGGCAGCCTCATTTCCAGAAAGGGTAGAAGTGTAAAGTTCGTTTCCTGTAATGTCAAGAAGCCTGAGTTTTACCTGCCCGGTTATGCCGGTTAATGCTACAGAAAATGATCCATTGCTTGGTGAAGGATAAATTTTCATGCCACGTTCTGTGCCTCCTTCAACTATTCCGGTTGTGTTTATTACCAGGGTGCTTTTTATTTCTGACCAGGCACCTTCGCCGCAGGAGTTAATTGCTTTTACCCGAATTTGAGCAGCACCAAGGAAACTGCCGTTCCACGAAACAGTGCCAGTGAGCCCAGAACCATTAATAGTTCCTGCATCAGCCGGGCTCAGTTCCCATTGGTATGATGTGGCATCTGTTGCCGCCGGGGTAGTATAATCGCTTGATGAAATGGTTGCAAGGTCAACCTGGTCAAGTCCTGCTACAACTCCGGCCATGCCCGGCAATAAGGAAATGAGAATGGTTTTTACCTGGAATGTGCCATCGCCGCATGTATTGGAAGGTGTAACATTGATAATACCAAAATTAGAACCGATAGTCACTGTGATGGAATTTGTTCCTTGTCCGGCAGTAATAACTGATCCGGTAGGTACAGTCCATGTATAGATAACTCCTGAAGTGTTTGTTACAGAATACGTTTGGCTGCTTCCCTGGCATGGGGACGACGATCCGGTGATAGCACCGGGTTGTGATGGGACAGAATTTACCGTTATTCCTAAACTACTCGGGGCGCCACTGCCTGATCCATTTGTACCATAAACAGTAACGTTGCCTGATACTGCAGATGCACTATAATTTACACTGATAGCAGTTGTTCCCTGTCCTGAAATTATTGAAGCGCCTGTTGGAACTGACCATACATATGCTGTTGCACCGCTAATCGGGGCTACTGAGTTTGTTCCGGTACTATTGCGGCAAACGCTTGTGGCACCGGCAATAGGGCCTGCTGCGCCAGGCAGGCTGCCGCCTGATTGTTCGTTTACTGTAAGCGTGCTTAGTTTTACTGCGCTGCCTGTACTCCTGGCGAATGAGCCATAAAAAGTGACATTACCGGTTCCTGCTGCAGGAGCAGTCCAGCTGAAAGTCCAGGACTTTATACTGTTTGAGGAGGTGGAATGCGTAACCCATTTACCGCTTCCCACAAGTTTGCTGTTAGTTCCTGAGGCAAGAGTGCCCAATAAAGTGCCTGATGTTGTTTGTGGTGATACTTCAAAACCATATTTCCCCGAACCGGAAATAGTATTTGTCGCGGTTACCTGGTACACAGTGCCAGGCACATATCCTGCTGCAGGAATGGTTGATGTAATCCAGCCACTAACTGTTGAAGCGTTGCCATGGCAGGAAGAACAACTATGACCATCGCCCGGAGAACCGGTATAGTAATAAGGGGATGGTGCACCACTGGGGTATAGGACCATAAAACTGGAAAATAGCAGCACAGTTGCTGCTGATACAAACAAGAGTAGATTTCTTTTTTTCATTGAATTTTAGTTTTTTAGAGTTGAGGAGTTAAGATGAATAATTGTTAGTGGTTAATGAACTGTTTCAGGCTTGTTGAAAAATCATAATGATGCAAATATATATCTATGAAAATTAATGTGAAAATTAAAAATCGATTTTATTGAAACCATACCACAAAATTCACATACGATTAATAAAAAAGATGTGAGGCTGGATTTGATGAGCTCAAGTCGCTGTTCTTCTACAATCTTAATATTACAAACCCTGCTAATTCTGGTTTTATGATAGAAAAATCGATTGTTTGAAATTCAATACGCCAAGGCGATTAAAATTCTCAGGATGGGGGAAGCATATTTTTGGTAAGAATTTTGTAAGATATCGCCCAGAAATACCAATCTATTTCGCGGAAATAGTTTAAATAAAAAACCCGATTGGCAGGTTAGCCAATCGGGTGTCAAATTAAATAACGAGTATTTATTGAACAACCAGTTTTTGCCGAAGTGTTTGTGTTCCTTCTTCAACCAGCACCAAATAAATACCTGGTGAAAGGTGATATTCAAGTGGAGTAGCCTCATCACCCGGCAGTGCAGCACTGTAAAGTTCATGTCCTGTGGTATCGAGTAAACTGAATTTTGCCTGTCCGGAAATGCCGTTCAGCGCAACAGTAAATGATCCATGGTTTGGGGAAGGATAAATTTTCATGCCACGTTCTGTGCCTCCTTCAACTATTCCGGTTGTGTTTATTACCAGGGTGCTTTTTATTTCTGACCAGGCACCTTCGCCGCAGGAGTTAATTGCTTTTACCCGAATTTGAGCAGCACCAAGGAAACTGCCGTTCCATGTAACAGCACCAGTGAGCCCTGAACCGTTGATAGTTCCCGCATCAGCCGGGTTGAGTTCCCATTGGTATGATGCAGCATCTGTAGCTCCGGCTGTAATATATTCACACATCATTACTGATGCAAGATCAATTATTTCTGGTCCGGATATTGCTCCGGCAATGCCAGGTAATGCCTGAATAGTTATTGTTGTAATCTGCTCAGCGCCGTCACCGCAAGTGTTGGATGGTACCACATTCATATTTCCACCAGAAGTTCCCATTGTTGCAGTTATCGAATTTGTTCCCTGCCCTGCATTGATTGTTGATCCTGAAGGGACAGTCCATGTATATGTTACCCCTGCTACATTTGTTACTGAATAGGTTTGGCTACTTCCCTGGCAAGGTGATGACGATCCGGTAATTGCATCAGGTTGAGAAGGGGCAGAACTAACTGTAACAGGTAAATTACTTGCTGCGCCGTTGCCAGCTCCATTGGATCCATAAACGCTCACGTTACCTGATACAGCGGATAAGCCAAAATGCACGGCAATACTGGTTGTTCCTTGCCCGGAGCTAATGGTAGCACCGGATGGAACTGTCCAAACATAATTTGTTGCATTTGCTATAACCGCAACTGAATAATAACCGTTACTATTACTACACACACTTGAGGATCCTGTTACAGGACCTGCTGCTGCGGGTAATGTTGCTGTTTGTTCAGATACAACGAGTGTGCTGAGTGTAACAGGTCCACTTCCGGTATAGTTACGGGCAAAAGCACCGTAAAATGTTACATTGCCAGTTCCTGCTGCAGGAGCAGTCCAGTTAAAAGTCCAAATGTGTAAACTGTTGCTAGCATTGGTATGGGTAATATATTTACTGTTTCCGCCAGCAAATTTGTTGTTTGTACCAGGAGTAAGAGTTCCTAATAAGTTTCCGGCAGCGTTTTGAGGGGAAACTTCAAAGCCATATTTACCCGACCCGGTTTGCGAATTGGTAGCAGTAATCTGATAAGTTTGCCCTGCGGTATATCCTGCGACGGGAATGTTAGATGTAATCCAGCCTGCGGATGTTGTTGCTGAACCTCCATGGCATGATGTACAGCTGCTTCCATCGCCTGGCGAGCCGGTTTTTCCGGCAGGGGCTCCATTAGGATAAAAAACAGCAAAGCTGCTTAACAATAGAATAATTGTAGCTGATACGAGTAAGAGAGTACTTTTTGTTTTCATTGTTTTATTTGATGTTGATAAATTAATATTACGGTGTAAAGGTACTTGATTGCGGGAAATAAAACAATGCCTTTTTTGCATTATTTATTTAGAATCATTCTAAATATTTATTCTGTACTGAAGAGCTATTATTAGTATTATCCTTAATTATGTATTTAACTAACTGAATATAAGAGGCATAAATCGTAATTAAAATTAACAGATTAAACTCTGAGTTAAAGCTCGGACCACAAAAAAACAAAGAAAGTCTCCCAGAAGTTAACAAATGCAATTCATCTTTATTCGACCTGAATGCCAGGGGAACAGAACTCTTTGCGAACAATTATTTGATCATACCCAAATGTGTAAATTAGGTTAAATTTGCTTAGTAAAAAAGAAGCATAATATCCGTTGAAATCAACACAACTCATAGAGCGTTACCAATCCGACCAACGCATTCTTAGCCTGGCAGAAGTTCTTAAAGTAGGGGGTGCCTCAAGAACTCACCTGGTTGGACTAACCGGATCCGCATCTGCTATTGTTGCTGCTTCTGTCTTTCGTCAAACGCGAGGATCTCATGTATTTATTCTTCAGGATAAAGAAACAGCTGCCTATTTCTCCAATGATCTTGAAAATATTTTGGGCGAAGTTGGTGAAGCGTTTCATAAGAAAGAAGTATTGTTTTATCCTACTTCCTACAAGCGGCCTTACGAGATTGAGAAAGTTGACAATACAAATGTACTTCTCCGCACCGAAGTGTTGAAAAGACTTGGAACCAGTGAGCGTGCAGCTGCCGTTGTTACATATCCGGAAGCACTCAGCGAAAAAGTTGTTAGTCAAAGTTATCTTAAGAAACATACACTCAGGCTCAGGAAAGGCGAAGCTGTTTCAATAGATTTTATTTATGACCTCCTCGATGAATATAGTTTTGAACGCGTTGATTTTGTTGCTGAACCAGGCCAATTCTCGGTTAGAGGAGGTATTATCGATGTGTTTTCTTTTACCAATGATTATCCATATCGCATAGAATTTGCAGGCGACATGGTGGAATCTATACGTTCCTTCGATCCAGGAAGCCAGCTTTCAGTTGACAAACTCGAGCATATAGCCATTTTGCCAAATGTACAGGACAGGATGATCCGCGAAAGCCGCGAAACGTTCCTGGGATATCTTCCCAAAGCAAGTAAACTCTGGTTTGCCGATGCTATATTTACCCTCGACAAACTGGAACAGGAATTTGCAAAGGCAGAAATAGCCTATAACTTACTTAAAGGAGAAATAGCCCACATCAAACCAGACGAATTGTTCGCTTCAAAAGAACAATTTGCAAAGCAGATGCTGGGTTTCAGCATGGTCGAATTTGGAAGCCATTCCCTGTTTCCATCTGCGCAGAAACTTATTTTTAATACTTCGCCTCAGCCTTCATTCAATAAAAACTTTGATCTGCTACTTGCCAACCTGGAAGAAAATTCGGAGAACAGGATGACCAATTTGATCCTTGCCGATAATCCGAAACAAGTAGAACGATTGCAATCTATTTTTGAGGATATCAGGGGAAACCGGGGGAAGACAGGCGAGCTTGGTTTTAGCCCGCTCAACCTCTCGCTTCATGAAGGATTTATTGATAAGGACTTAAAACTTGCATGCTATACTGACCACCAGATTTTTGAACGTTACCATAAATTCCATCTCAAGGAAAGCTACAGCAGCAAGAAGGCTCTAACCATAAAAGAAATATACGACCTACAGCCTGGTGACTATGTTACGCATATCGATCACGGTATCGGCAGGTATGATGGCCTGGAAAAGATAGAAAATAATGGGAGGCAACAGGAGGCCATCCGTCTCATTTATCAGAATCAGGATATTTTGTATGTAAGCATCCATTCACTTCACCGGATTACTAAATACACAGGGAAGGAAGGTGCTGTTCCTTCATTAAACAGATTAGGATCAAATGTTTGGAATAAGCTCAAGAATAAAACCAAACAGCGGGTAAAAGATATTGCCAAAGATTTGATAAAGCTTTATGCTGAGCGCAAAGCAGCAGATGGATTCCGTTTTTCACCGGATACATATCTGCAAAATGAACTGGAAGCTTCATTTATATATGAGGATACTCCTGACCAGGTGAAAACCACACAGGATGTGAAGAGGGATATGGAGGAAAGCTATCCTATGGATAGACTGGTTTGCGGAGATGTTGGCTTTGGTAAGACCGAAATTGCGATACGCGCGGCTTTTAAAGCGGTGACCGACAGCAAGCAGGTTGCGGTGCTTGTGCCAACTACTATCCTTGCGCTGCAGCATTATAAAACATTCCGGGATCGATTGGGCGAATTTCCCTGCAAGGTGGATTATATAAATCGCTTCAAAACATCGAAGGAGCAGCATAAAACATTGAAAGACCTGGCTGATGGAAAAATAGATATTCTTATAGGTACGCACCGGATAGTAAGCAAAGATGTTCTGTTCAAAAATCTTGGATTACTGGTTATTGATGAGGAGCAGAAATTCGGGGTTTCAACAAAAGAAAAGCTCAAGCAGATGAAAGTGAATGTGGACAGCCTTACGCTAACAGCCACACCGATTCCCCGAACGCTGCAGTTTTCGCTTATGGGAGCCCGCGACCTTTCTGTAATCAACACACCTCCGCCTAACCGCTACCCGATTCAGACAGAAATTCACCCGTTTGGGGAAGAAATTATAAGGGATGCAATAAGTTATGAGATTTCGCGGGGAGGGCAGGCTTTTGTTGTTAATAACCGTATTCAAAATATTCTGGAAGTAGCCGGCCTTATTCAGAGAATGGTTCCCGATGCCCGCATTGCCATCGGGCATGGGCAGATGGACGGGCATAAACTTGAAAAGATTATGCTTGACTTTATTGAAGGACGTTTTGATGTGCTGGTAGCTACAACTATTATTGAATCGGGGTTGGATATTCCAAATGTGAACACAATAATAATTAATGATGCCCAAAACTACGGCCTTAGCGACCTTCACCAATTGCGCGGCAGGGTAGGGCGTTCCAACAGAAAAGCGTTCTGCTACCTGTTGGCACCTCCACTTTCGGTTCTAACAGATGAAGCGCGTAAAAGGCTGAAAGCCATAGAAGAATTTTCGGAGATTGGAAGCGGCTTTAATATTGCCATGCGCGATCTGGATATCCGTGGTGCCGGAAATATCCTGGGCGCTGAACAAAGTGGTTTTATATCTGAAATTGGGTTTGAAATGTATCATAAGATACTTGACGAAGCTATCCAGGAATTAAAAGCTTCTGATTTCAGCGAACTATATAAAGACGGGTTTCAGCGCGATTTTGTGCGCGAATGCCAGATAGAAACTGATATGGAGATATTACTTCCTGATAATTATATTGGCAGTATTACCGAGCGTCTTAGTCTTTACAAGGAACTTGATAATATTGAAGGAGAAGAAAACCTGCTGAAGTTCCAGGACAGATTAATTGACCGTTTTGGAACCGTGCCTCCTCAAACGCAGGAACTTATTCATACAATTCGGCTTCGTTGGCTTGCAAAGGACCTTGGCATCGAAAAACTGATTCTAAAAAACGGTATGCTTGTTTGTTATTTTATAAGCAATCAGGATTCAACGTATTACCAAACAGATGTATTTTCGGCTGTTTTGCGCTTTGTTCAGTTAAATCCTTCAGCGTGCAGGATGAAAGAAAGCAATGATAAACTAACGCTGACTTTCCCGGCTATCCTAAGCATACTCAATGCTCTTGGTGTTCTTCGTGAAATATGCGGGGATTTAGATAAATAAGAAAGGCCCGCCACCGGCAAGCCTTCCTTCATAAAATCAATAAATCTAACTGAAAAAGTATTTCTTTCCAGTTAAACTGCAAATCTTTTCTATTCCGTTACTTTAACGCTCTTAATCTCCCATGATGCTGATTGAGTGCTGGAAGATAGATATTTGAAAGCAATTTTAACATTAGTTTGTCCTATAAAAGCAGCTGGGATTACAACATCTCCTGATGATACAAATGTCCAGTCAGTTCCAGCGGGATAGCCTGGTACAGTCAATTGTTCCCAGGTAGCCGAAGCAGGGGCACCGGAAGAATAGTTTTTCGAAATCCAGACAGTGTGGTCTGATTGAACAGAGGCTACATCGCCTTTATTAATTGCATGGGAGAATTTGAGGATTCCACTGGCCGCAGTTGTTAGATCTATAGCTGGTGAAATTAGCCAGTCCTCATTAGCATTATTTATGGTATTTGCAAAACCTGACATAACCGCACCATAAGAGGCGTTGTAACCCCATACCTGATCGCCGGTAACACTTACTGTAGTAAATGCTCCAAGGCTGCTTGCAAATGATTCACTGAAGAATGTTTTAATGTTTTTAAAACCAATAATGTCCGAAGTGTCACGTATGGCGAGTTGATAAGTAGTTCCGAATAAACTTAGAATGCCCTGGATAGTTCCGCTTCCCGAAGGGATAACCTGAGTTGCAAAGCTGGCAAAATTGCTTGTTCTTACAACAAATGTGGTAGGACCACCTTCCAACCCACGATCACCGGAAGCAGTTGCATCTGCCCAGGGGGAACCTGCGTCAGCGAAGCTTACGCCTTCAATGCGCACCAACTTACTTACCATAGAAATGTTCAAAGAAGTAGGTAGAACGACAATTGGTTCTATTTTTTTGCCAGGCAGACTATCAAGGAAAATATGTGGCTTGATAAATACAGCTGGTAAACGTCCTATGTTTCCATTATAGATGTACCCGATTTGCGGCAGGTTATTGTATCTTCCCAGATACATTCCCTGGCATTTAATAAAGACACGCTGGCCAACCCTGTAATCAAGATACAATGATGTTTGGTCAATTTCCACTTCAAGTCCGGCGGTTCCGTCCTGAATTACCATCTTCTTATAAAGGTTTCCGGATTCGTCATTTGCCGTAACTATACCCGAAATTATGACGGTATCCCTAATTGAATCGCAAGCACCTGGATATTTGATTAACAGAGCTGAAATTGTAGAATTCGCCTTGAACGCAACTTTTGGGACAATGATCGGCGGAGTTTCGAAATCGCCTTTTACGCAGGCTGTTAGAGACAGTACGAGAGCCGTTAGGCTCAGCAGTATAGTACGGTTGATGTGTTTATTCATGGTTATGTTTGTTTATCGTTGATCAGTTTATTGTTGAATTTTATATTAATTAATTATTTGTTTTTACAAACGGAATCCGATGTTCAGGAAATATGTCGTGCCATAAGCATAATAGTATTTTGGCGGGAACTTACCAAGGTTTGGCATTGTATTATTTGCAAAATCGAAGCGGTTCTGTTCATATCCGCCAGAGATAAGGCTGGTATTATTCAGAATATTGCTAACGCTTAGATTCAGGTTAATGAAGTAGCTCTTTACACGTATTGATTTTCCTATAGAAGCATCCAGGGTGAATCCTCCTTTGAGTTTTTGTTGATCAGTAATCAGTTTGATTTTTGGATCTCCTGGCCCGTTGCCTTCGATTGCAGCCTCAGTGCGGCGAATAGGAGTAAAATCGAGCCACATCTTATCGTAGTAACTACCTGAAACCTCAACAAACCAGTAATTTTTGTTGAATTTCAGAGCCAGATGACTTGCAAATTGAGGAGTTCCTCCAACAAAAAAGTTTTTCATGTAAACCGTCTGGGCAGTATCTGGCAGAGATCCATTGTCGTAATTGATAGTTCCTTTGGGGTTGTTAGTGTAGCGGAAATTACCAATTGAAGCAACACCAACAACTTTAAAGTTGTCATTTATTTTCGATTCAGCGCCAAACTCGATACCTTGGTGAATACGATCTTCATTACTCAGAACCTGATTTACAAAGGTTAACAGTTCATCATGATAATAGCGGATGATTTCATTATGATTTTTAAAAACAGTTTCATAAAGCGTAATCCTTGCATTAAAGTTGGGATACCGTACTACATACGAAAGGTCTCCTGAAAGAACCTTTTCATCAGAAAGGTCACCGGCAAGATTGGCGCTTGTCCTTGGCGAAATATAGGCATCTCTGAGCAATGGTGGACGGGTGATATAGGCAACGTTAGCTGTAATATAATGTCTCCCGCTTAACTTATAGGTTCCACCGGCCTTCAAATTATAATTGAAATTTGAATTAATGGATGATTTGCCAAACGAATTTTCCGGGCTACGTCCATTGCGCATATATCCCTCTCTCCAATATTGAGTTGATGCAATTGAAGCGCCTAAATAAAAATCAACACGAGCAAAAGTGTATTGTTCTAATGCCCACAGTTTGGCATTATTGCTGAAGAGAGCGTAATCATACCCAAAACGGTCACCTTCATTTATAATACTGTTCGGATTGTTAAGGTCGTTCTGCAATTTAGTTGTATCAGCCTTAAAATCACGTTGTGAGAACTGGTCAATATCAAGCCAGTATTTGCCTCCGAGTAAGTCATCTAATTCCTTATAGTGGGAGCCTTTGTAGTGCGTAAGTTCAATTCCGCCACTGAAATTGCTATTGGTGCCGGTTTTTTTATTAATCCTTGAATTTAAGTACCACTGGTTTGTGGCGGAGATATTATTTTCGATGATATAATTAGCCTGTTGCCCTGCTCTGTTCGACAGGTGATTGACCTGGTAAAGCCTGTCCCAGTTTATCTGGCTGACATTAGCATCATTCTGCCACGCTGAAACAAGGGCAGAATGAACAAGTGGGTTAACAGGTACTTTTGGATCTGCCTGGTAATTTGGAAGATTCCTGTAATAGTCCGGCCGGGGATCGTTTGCATTATACCAGTTGAGTGATGTAGTACCAGTTTTTCCGAATGAATATGACAGGGATGTCGTGACAGATGTTTTGTCGTTGAGAGTCCAGTAATGGCTTAGGATCATCATCGGCTCGTTACTGGTTTTAACACGTGCATTTCGTATTTCACCATTCTGGTACCCCCAATTGGCATTGTAATAATTGGATCCCATCAGGTCATAAACTTCCTGAGTGGAGGCTGTACTCTGACCACGGCGGGTAGGGGAAGCAAAAGCCGTGAAAGCAAGGCTGTGCTTTGAATTAATTTTTTTTTCAGCACCAACAAAATATGCATAAGCATCATAGAATGTACCTTCAACATAACCTTTCTGGCTCCATCGCCGCGAAGCACTGGCAGTAAAAGCCCAGTTGTTTTTCATCAGACCGGTGGAGTAAGTGAGCATAGCACGGTTGGTATAGGAACGGTTGGAAAGCGCATAGGAGAATTTAACCTGTTTGCGCTGCATAGAAGCCCGGGTAGTTATTAATGATGTACCGCCAAGGCTGCCGATAGAGAACTTGCTGGGTTCTATACCATTTGTAAATTCACGGTTACGCACAACATCGTTTAATCCACCCCATTCGCCAAAAACAGCACGACCACTTTCAGCATCATTAACAGGGGCTCCCTCCATGTAAACATTTTCATATTCCGAATCGTAACCCCGCATGCGGAAAAACATACCACCAAAAGCATATGATGCCGCATTCACAAAAACATCTCCCGAGGAGTGTAATAAACCGGACACAGCCTGATCCTTATCGTCGCTTTCTCCGCTAAGGGTTATATCCGATATGCCGGATTCTGACTGTACCAGTGATGGTTTAAGTGAAAGAGTGCCAAGATCAGTTGGGCCTTTCCCAAGTTTGAAAGGCAGTGATAACATGTCGTAACCGTCCAGGGAGATTAATAAAGTATAATCTCCCGGTTCTTTTACCTGTAGTGTAAAATGGCCGTCGTCGCCTGTAATTGTTTTAATAGATGCCGCTTCAACACTAGCATGTATTACAGGAGAACCGCTTTGTGCGTCAGCTACATTGCCGGATATGGTGTATTGCGACCAGGCCGGTAGCGAAAAAGACAGGAATGCAATAATCAGTAAATAGATTAGCTTCATAGAGTCGGATTTGAATCTGAATATTATTGTTGTTTGTTTGAAATTAATTGAATTTAAAAAGTGGGCTGCAAATGAACAAAAAAAAACTGGCAATACGTTGATTATGGAATAATTAATTCTACCTGACCCAAATTATTCTGTTTCGCATTGAAATAAAGACCTATTTTTGTTTCCCTATTTGAAATTTTACGACATGAAAAAACTTCTCTTACCTGCAATATGTCTAATGCTAACTATCCTTATGTACAGCCCATTGCAAACCTTTGGGCAGAATAAGGCAAAAGCAGCTTGTGTCGCTTTTTACAATCTGGAAAACCTTTACGATACTATAGACGACCCAAAAATAAATGATGCCGAGTTTACACCTAAGGGACTTAATACATGGACATGGGAGCGCTACCAGCTTAAGCTCGACCATATGGCAGAAGTTATTTCGCAGATTGGTGATGAAGTAATTAAAGGAGGCCCTACTTTGATTGGTTTCTCGGAAGTTGAGAACCGGGGAGTATTAGAGGATTTGATAAAGCGTGAAGCGCTTATAAATTCAGGTTATGGAATTGTTCATTTTGATTCACCCGACCTACGTGGTGTTGATGTTGCATTAATTTACAAGAAAAAAGATTTTACCGTTGTTAGTTCCAGGGCAGTACCTTTCAGGATGGCAGGTCAACCAAATTTTATAACCCGTGACCAACTGGTGGTTACCGGCCTTCTCGATGGTGATACAATAAGCGTTATTGTAAACCATTGGCCCTCACGTAGCCATGAATCGCCATACAGGGTTGCTGCAGGGATTTGTAACCGGCAGATTGTGGATTCCCTGTATCATCGCAACAAGAATGCGAATATTCTGGTAATGGGTGATTTGAATGATGATCCTGTGGATGAAAGTGTGCTTGTAGCGCTGGGAGCTGAAGGAAAACAATCAAGAGTGAAAGCAGGAGGACTTTACAATCCCATGTGGCAGTTGTATAAGGATGGGATAGGATCATTAGCATACAAGGATAGCTGGAACCTGTTCGACCAGATAATTGTTTCCGAACCGCTGACCCGACAAGAAAATGCTTCATGGAAACTCTATAAAGCCCGCATTTTCAAGAAGCAATTCATGATCCAATCCGATGGGCAATATGCAGGTTATCCATTTCGTACCTTTGCCGGAGGAGCTTTTGCCGGAGGGTACAGTGACCATTTGCCGGCTTATGTTATTTTGGTGAAGGCAAGGGAATAACTTTATATTTATTACTACCACACACAAAACCCATTTCAAATCTAAACAGTTTGTTTTAACAAGAATCAAAATGAGAACTTTTTTACTCCTTTCTATTATTGCATTTGCAAGCATTTTCCAGGGGTTTGCCCAGAAGGGAATTATTTCAGGAACTGTAACAGATGATGTTTCCGGTGAGTCAATTATTGGTGTAAACATTGTTTATGGCAAAGGTGTTGGCGTGGTTACTGATATAAACGGAAAATACACTGCTCAATTGCCTTATGGCAAATATACGTTTGCTGTATCCTATGTTGGCTATATTGCACAAAATCAGGAAGTAACTATCAGCGCAAAGCCTGTAATGCAGGATTTTCAGATGAAAACTGTAACGCTTTCTGAAATACTGGTTGTTGGCGATGTTGCTCGTCAACGCGAAACGCCGGTGGCATTTTCCAATATTTCGCCGATAAAGGTTCAGGAGCAACTTGCCGGGCGCGATATCCCGATGCTTCTTAACTCAACTCCGGGAGTGTATGCTTCCCAGGTTGGGGGCGGTGATGGCGATGCCCGTGTCACTATCCGTGGTTTCAGCGCCCGTAATGTTGGTGTTTTGTTGGATGGGGTTCCGGTGAATGATATGGAAAACGGATCAGTTTATTGGTCTAACTGGTTTGGTTTGGATGCCGTGCAACGCAGCATACAGGTTCAGCGAGGGCTTGGGGCTTCAAAACTCGCACTCCCTTCAGTTGGCGGAACAATAAATATTATTACTAAAGGTATTGATGAGCGAAAAGGAGGAAGTTTCAAGCAGGAGATCGGTAGTGATGGCTATTCCAATACTTCATTTGGGTATAATTCCGGTAAAATGAAAAATGGCTTTGGAGTTACTTTTGCCGGCTCTTATAAAAGAGGTGATGGATGGGTGGATAATGCATGGTCAAAAGCCTACTTTTTTTATGGGAAAGTGGATAAGTTTATAGGACATCATATTATGTCGTTTTCAGCTTATGGAGCTCCCCAAAGCCATGCACAACGTTCGTTTAACCTTGCTGCTGCCGTTTATAACAAGCAATGGGCTTTGGATAATGGCGTGGATTCCGCGGATATGTCAAGATACAAACCCAGTTCATGGACTGACACCAAATATACATATGATCATGGTATCCGCTACAACCAGCACTGGGGACAGATTGAGAATTACACCATCACCAATTATGGTAAACCGAATGCAGATACAACAAACCGAGGTAGTTTCAGTGGGAAAAGCGAAAGAGTGAATGAATATTTTAAGCCCCAATTCACATTAAAAGACTTCTGGACTGTAAACAAACGACTCTCTGTCTCAAATATTGCTTATATGTCAATAGGTAAAGGAGGAGGAATTAAAGCAAAAAACACTATGACTGTGCTTCCGAAAGGTGAAATGGATTTTCAGAGTGCCTATGATTATAATTCATTCCATCCTATATCCAAACTCGATACATTCTATAGCAAAACCATGCGCACTGCAGGCAATTACCTTGTGGAGCAAAAAAATGAACACCAGTGGATTGGGGTACTTTCGACTGTAAATTATATTGCTTCACCGGAGGTGACAATGTCTGGCGGAATCGATCTCCGGACATATAAGGGTATTCATTACGAAGAAATTTATGATTTCATGGGTGCCGATTATATTAAAGATGCGTCGGATCAGTCTCAAAATTATTACAACCCGGATGGTACTTACAATTTTAAAAAAGCCATACGGTATAGAGGGGACAAGATCAATTATTATTATGACGGATTGGTGCGATGGGGTGGTGTTTTCTATCAGGCAGAGTATAAAAAAGACAGGCTTTCTGCTTTTATTAATCTAACAGGCGCACGCACAGGTTACAAGCGGGTAGATCACTTTAAACCTGATTCGCTTCAGGAAACCGAATGGAAGAAAATCAATGGCTTTACTATTAAAGGTGGTGCAAACTATAACATTACAAAGCATTTATCAGCATTCATAAATATGGGATATCTGGATAAAGCATCACGTTTTAAAAATGTTTTTGACAACACTAACAAGCTCTTCCGTGAGATAGAAAATGAAAAAGTGAAGGCTGTTGAAGGTGGTGTTGCTTATGGTAGTTCCAACTTTTCGATGAATGTTAATGTTTATTACACCAATTGGCTTAACCGCCCGGTTGAATCTGCCCCAGCTGTTGCAATTGCTGACACCTTGGGCGGCCAAACCACCACATACTATGCTAATATTAATGGATTAAGCGCACTTCACAAAGGAATAGAAATCGATTTTGCCTATATATTTTCTGAAAAAATTAAAGTCCAGGGTTTATTCTCATTAGGTGATTGGATTTGGAATTCATCGGACTCGGTGCGTGTGAACGATAATTATGGTGCAACTGTACTAACGCAGTATATCAATGCAAAAGGCCTTCATGTAGGGGATGCTGCACAATTTCAGATTGGCGGTGAAATACGTTATGAACCGATTAAGTATCTTTATTTTAGCGGTAACATCACACGTTTTGGAAAATACTATTCCAATTTCGATCCGATGTCGTATGATGCAAGCAATAACAGCAATTACGCCAATTTTTCGCATCCCAAAGATGATAACGGACAGGATTTATTAGATGAAAATGGCCGTCCGATCTATGGTGACCCTGTTGATCCATGGATTATTCCAACTTACTACCTTATTGACCTGCATGCTGGATATTCTGTGAAAATATATAAGAAATACCGCCTTCAATACCGTGTGAATGTTTTGAACGTAATGAATACTATTTATGTGTCGGATGCAGATGATAATTCACGTTACGTCGGGCAGAGTTTCAATACACACGATGCCCGTTCGGCAGGAGTATTCTTTGGCGCAAGCCGCAGGTATACGATGTCGCTCTCATTAGAATTTTAACAAGAAAGGATCATTTTACAAACCATTTTATAAACCAAAACCAAAAACAACAATGAAAAAATTAGTACTTCTTTTCGCACTGCTTATTTCACTGGCCTTTACATCTGTTGGTCAGACCACAATTCCAATTCTTCAGGCCAGAGCGCAACCGGTTGGTAGCATCGTTACTATCCGGGGCACTCTGCTCAACGATGCGTCCGTAATGGGCTGGACCTATTACATACAGGACGCAACCGGGGGCATCGCCGGCTATAGCCCACTGTTTAGTTCAACTGGTGTTATGCCGGGCGATATTGTAACGGTGACCGGAACACTTAAAAATTACAATTCCCTTTTGGAAATCAGCCCGGTAACTGCAGTAACTATCGAATCAAGCAATAATCCTTTACCGGATCCTTCAGTCCTCACTGTCCCCGAAGTAAATGAAGATTATGAAGCTATGCTGGTAAAGGTTAATAGTATTCATTTCGATGCAGCAATGCAGGGTACGCTATTCAATGGAGGAACTTCAGGAACAAATTACAATGTTACCGACCAATCTGGGAATACTTTGCAGGTTCGCATTTTACCGCTTACAGATATCAACAATACGTTAGTCCCGATGGGAAATGTTAATGTCGCAGGATGTTTGGGCCAATACAGCCCATCAAATCCAGTAACAGGATACCAGTTGGTTCCCCGTTCCCTTGGCGATATCGTGTCAAATTCTTCTATCAGCCTTACTACACCAGTCACTGTGACCAATATCACTACTTCTTCCGTATCTTTAAACTGGACCACCGATAACGCCGGATCATCATTCATGAAATATGGGCATACCCCTGCTCTTGAACTTGGTTATATTAATGGCACTAATAATACTACTGATCATACTGTTACACTGCCTGGATCAGCTGCACAATTATTATATGCCAAAGCATTCTCAATCAGTAATACAGTTGCTACTGATACAGCAAAATCCTCTACGGGCGCTTATATGACTGAATCCAACAGTACTGGCAATATCAAGGTGTATTTTAACACCCAGGTTGATAATTCTGTTTCCACAGGCATCAATGCAATTTCCATTGGTCAGGCTGTTGATGATACACTCATAAATTATATCAACCGTGCAAAGCAAACTATTGATATTGTAATTTATAGTTTTAACTCAGACGGACTGGCTGATTTCACTTCAGCGCTGAATGCCGCTGCTAACAGGGGAGTGGCAGTGAGAATCATTTATTGCGGCACAACATCTAATCCTTCAGTTGCCAATCTTATTAGTTCCATACATAAATTGCAGGGGCCTGGGCCAAATAATCCCACTTACCCAACCCGTGATGGCTTGATGCATAATAAATTCATGATCATAGATGTAAATTCAACCAATGCCAACGATCCCCTCGTGTGGACCGGATCATTCAACTGGACCAGCGACAACATGAATACAGATGCCAACAACGTAATAATCGTCCAGGATCAGGGTCTTGCCAGGACTTACCTTACAGAGTTTACTGAAATGTGGGGTTCCAATACACTTACAGCTAACCCGGCAAATGCTAAATTCGGCTCATCAAAGACCAACAATACGCCGCATCAGCTAAAAGTCGCAGGTAAACCAATGGAATGCTATTTCAGCCCTTCCGACAATGTAAATTCAGAGATCATAAGCAGAATAAATACATCCAATTCTGACCTCGAAATTGCTACTATGCTAATCACCCGTAAGGAAATGGTTTATGCAATTGATGATGCAGTAGCTTTAGGGGCTAATGCTGAAGTTCTGGTGAGCAATTTCAGCGATGAAGTTATTCCTCCAAACCCTCCAACCTATCCCAACGCTGATTCTACAGTCTTTAATGTATTAAAACAGGTATGCTCAAGATTTGGCGACTATACCGGCGGCGGCATAATGCATAACAAATACATGATTGTTGACCAAAGCAATACTTCCTCCGATCCCTTGGTATGGACTGGCTCGCACAATTGGAGCGCCGGTGCAAATAACACGAATGACGAAAATTCTATTGTAATTCATGATGCTACAATTGCCAATATTTATTATCAGAATTTTGTAAAATTATTCACAACAGCTGATGTTCTCTATAGTATCAACGATCCTTCGGGCTTTGCTAAAGGCGATGTGGTAATTTATCCAAATCCTGCCACAAACTATGTAAACATTGATGTTAAGGCTTCGCAGCGGACAACTTACACTGTTCAGTTGATGGATATGTCAGGACGTATGATTCTGCAAAATGCCAACACCGCTGTTTTTGGCATTAACCGTACAGGGCTTGATGTTTCTGGCATGCGCCAGGGTATCTATTTCCTGCGTATTTCAAGCTTACAGGGTTCGTATGTTCAGAAACTTGTTATCCGATAAATTGTTTTTTAAATCATAAAAGGGAACTGCATATTCTTAGGATTATGCAGTTCCCTTTGTTTCAGGAATATTTTCATTTGTTTTCAAATATTTCATACTTTCGTTGGGTAAAAATCGCCCGGTGTCCGATAGCCTAGTTATCATTCCTACATACAACGAAAAAGAAAACATTGCGAAGATTATCCGCAAAGTGTTCTCCCTTCAGAAAGAATTTGAGATCCTTATTGTTGAGGATAATTCTCCTGATGGTACGGCTGCTATTGTCCGGGATTTGCAAGCTGAGTTTGCCGGACGCCTTCATATGATGGAGCGCAAAGGTAAACTTGGATTAGGGACTGCTTATATTGATGGGTTTAATTGGGCGCTGCCAAGAGATTACAGTTATATCTTTGAAATGGATGCCGATTTTTCCCACAACCCCGAAGATCTCATTCAACTCTACAACGCTTGTGCTGTGGATGGCGCTGATATGGCCATTGGGTCCCGTTATATAAAAGGAGTAAATGTTGTGAACTGGCCTATGGGACGTGTCCTTATGTCGTATTTCGCGTCTTATTACGTACGCCTTATCCTTGGTGTAAAAATAATGGATACCACTGCTGGCTTCAAGTGTTATACCCATCGTGTGCTCAAAGCAATTGACTTTACAAAGATTAAATTTACAGGTTATGCTTTCCAGATAGAGATGAAATATACTGCCTGGAAACTCGGTTTTAATATAAAGGAAGTACCCATTATTTTTACTGACCGCACCGAAGGCACTTCTAAAATGAGCAGGGGAATATTCAGGGAGGCTATTCTGGGCGTGATTAACCTGCGTTTCAAACGTATTTCAAAGAGGGCCATTACTGCTGAGAGATAAAGTGTAGGTATAAATTTAACTTGTTGAGGTATGGAGGGTTTCTGTACCTTTTTTATTTCAGAAGGCTCTGTTTTCTCCGATATCTTTGTTCGTTGATTGGAACTAACCAATGAGCCTGTTTCTGTAAATTTATTGTAGCAATGCAAAATTCATATCGGATAATCAATGCACTGATTGTAAACGAAGGTCAGATATTTCCAGGCTCTGTTCAGATTTCGAAAGGTATAATCGAAAGAATTAGCCGGACTCCTAATGAATCTGATGTATTCACTAAAGATGGATATACCGTAATAGATGGAAAGGGAAAATATCTGCTACCGGGAATAATTGATAGCCATGTTCATTTCCGGGACCCTGGTTTAACTCAAAAAGCCGATATTCTTACCGAAAGCCGGGCGGCTGTGGCAGGTGGAATAACATCTTTTATGGAAATGCCCAACACCATTCCGCAAGCTATAACTCTAAAATTGCTTGAAGAAAAATTCCTGTTAGCATCTGATAAATCGTTGGCTAATTATTCTTTTTTTCTTGGTGCATCAAACGATAATATTGCGGAGATCATTCATGCTGATCCATGTCAGGTTTGTGGTGTAAAAGTGTTTTTTGGTGCTTCAACAGGAAATATGCTGGTTGACAACCAAAGTGTATTAGAAGAAATATTTCGCTGCTCCCCTTTGCCTGTAGTTGCACATTGTGAGGATGAATTCACAATACGTTCAAACGCGGAAGTCATGCGCGCTAAATTTGGAGAGGATGTCCCTATTGGCATGCATCCTCTTATCCGCAGTGCCGAGGCATGTTATATTTCCGCTGAACGCGCAGTTAACCTGGCAAAGAAATACGGTACACGGCTTCATCTGGCCCATCTTAGTACTGCCCGGGAACTGGAATTACTTGATAACAATCTTCCTCTGGAGCGAAAGAGGATTACTGCGGAGGTTTGTACTCATTATTTGTGGTTTTGTGAAGAAGATTATTCCCGGTTGGGAGCTAAAATAAAAGTAAACCCTTCAATTAAATCAGCAGCTGACCGCGATGCATTGTTGCAGGGCCTGCACAATGGGCATATTGATATTATTGCCACTGACCATGCACCTCATTTACCGGAAGAAAAAGCTCATTCCTATTTCAAAGCACCTTCAGGCACGCCTTTGGTACAACATTCATTACCTGCAATGTTAGAGTTATGGCACAATGGTAAAATCAGCCTGGAGTTGTTGGTCGAGAAGATGTGCCATGCACCCGCAATCAGTTTTGGAGTGGTGCGGAGAGGTTTTATCCGCGAAGGCTTTCAGGCTGATCTGGTGCTGGTTGACCCCAAGAGCCCTGAAACTGTGGATACCTCAAATATTCTATATAAATGTGGATGGTCACCCTTTGAAGGGCATACTTTCCAATCAAAAATTTCCCATACCTTTGTCAATGGAAACCTGGTATATCACAATGGCCGTTTCGATGAATCAGTAAAAGGGCAAAGGCTACTCTTTGCACGCTGAACAAGCCAATCAAATTTCAGTATTCTATGAAAAAAATTGCACTTATCCTGCTATCACTACTTGTTTTTATTGCTGGTTGCCATTGGGGTACCAACCGGGAGATTGAACAAAAATACCCTGACGGTTCTACAAAGGTTGAGAAATATTATACTTACAAAAAAGGGAAGAAGGAACTGGTAAAAGAAGTTCAATATTTCGAAAACAAGCAAATGAAAATGGAAGGCTACTACCTTAACAACCTCCGTAATGGCAAATGGACCGCATGGCACAAAAACGGGAAGGTGTGGAGTGAAGGTTTTTTTAAGGATGGGTTAAGCGAAGGAATTCGCACGGTTTATCATGAAAATGGCAACAAAGACATGGTTGGCCGGTATGCCCGAGATCAGAAAGTCGGGAAATGGCAATTCTACGATAATGCCGGAAAACTGGTCAAAGAAGCGGACTATGACAAGAAATAGCTTCTTTTAGTCATCTTAAGAACAACCAGTCTGTAATTTCTGCAGATCTATCGGACTGCCGAGAATCTTACAAATACTGGCAGGTGATCACTATACCCTCCGTGGTATTCGCGCGAGATAGTGCGGTTGGGAAGCATAAGCCCTTCCTTATTCTTGTAAAGAATCCATTCAGGTTTAAACACAGAAGCATATTCCGGCTTGCAATAAAGGCCTTTTTTTTCACGGAGCAGGTTCCCCGAAACTATCACCTGGTCAAACATATCCCAGCTTTTATAATACAATGAGCCTTCGCCGTTTTTATAACGAGGGAGTAAAATGTTGTATAACTTTGAGGGAACCGGGCTCGTTTCCGGAAGAGTTGCACCCAATGTTGCGGTTATACTCTTATCATTAGGGTTGTCGTTAAAATCTCCCAATACCAGTATATTGGCTAAAGGGTCAGTCTTAAGTACCGAATCAATTAGCTGACGAAGAACTTTAGCAGCATCCATCCTTAAAAGCTCGGATTCATTCTGGCCTCCCCGCCGCGAGGGCCAATGATTTATAAAAACATGCAATGTTGTTTTTTTTAATGCAATTCCTTTAACATAAAGGATGTCGCGGGTTTTGTCATTGTTTGCAGATGTAAGGGTCACTTTTACAGGAACTGCTTTTATTAACTTAAAAGTTTTGCTTTTGTAAAGCAAAGCCACATCAATACCACGTTCATCGGGGCTGTCGAAATGAACAATTTTATATTCTCCATCTTTCAAATTAACTGTTTGAATAAGATTATTGAGAACACAATGATTTTCTACTTCTGCCAGCCCAATAATATCTGGTAATGTTGGTTGGTCAACACTAGCTATCACTTTCGAGATGTTTTCAATTTTCCGGTTGTACCGTTCACTGTTCCATGGTATTTTAGCGTCAGGCAGATATTCTTCATCAACTGTTGCCGGATCGTTTATTGTATCGAAAAGGTTTTCGGTATTATAAAACATAGCTGTAAAGTGAACTTGTTTTTTTTGACCAAAAGCTGTAGTTGCTACCAGCAGTAAGACAATCAGTAAAGGGCGTGTAAGTTTCATCCGGCAAATGTAGTGTTTTCCTAAAAAGAGAATCAACTGTCAGAACTACTATATTTTTACTTCAGCTGTATGGGTTTAAGTTAAAAGCAAATCCAATTGTTCAGTATAATTGTAAGGAGAATACAGGAGTCGGAATTTGAAAATTCTACTGGATTCTGGCTCCTGGCTTCTGATACCACGCTACTCTGCGGCAGGGTAGTTCATTAAAGAAGGCCGGGCAATACAAAGCCCGGCCTGGTTAGCATATGAGATGGCATTTAACTTAATCAGCTATTATCACAAGGTATTTTGATGCACCCCAAAATTCCGCAGGGTTACGAATGACAAGGCTGTCAACAGCTTTTACTCCAACAAGTTTATAAGCAGACTTTGGATGATTAGTTACTATTGATATTTTCTTTTTGAATATTGCTATACCTTTCAGATTGGTAACATCAACGCGGGTAAAATATTCCTTATTAAAATCTTCTTTCAACTTGTTGTTGCGTCCAATACCAGCAAAGCCGCCTTCTTTTGTTATAATGTTATGAGATTTAAGTTCTTTAGTAGTGCCGATCACGTAATATGCAGTATTTAAAGCTGAAGTCTGTTCATTAATCTTCTGTGTTTTCGTCTGGCTTTCGGCTTTCAGATCCTCCACATTAGCTGAAAGTTCTGTGACTTTGATATTCAATTTCTCAAGTTCAACTTTCAGATTAGCGATATCGGCATCCTTTTCCACAATCTGTGCGTTGAGATTTTCTATCATTTTTTCCAACTCACCTATCTTGGCGTCAGATTTAGCGTTAGCTTGTTTGAGTTTGCTTTTAAGGTCGGCAACAATCTTCCTGTTTTTAAGCAATAATTCATAAATGCTGTTTATATCCTGGTTTATCTGATCCTTTGCGTTCTGCTGTAGTTCTACTCCTCCTTTCGCACTCTGGCTAATGATCATCTCTTTACGTTTTATTGAGTCGAGATTAGCTTGTATTGAATTAAAAGCTGTTACATAAGCAATAACAGCAGTATCTTTTTGGAATCCTAAGCTCATAAGGCTGTCGTTGACAGATTTCATACGTGCAATCTCTTCCTTGTGGGTATTGCATCCTGCAAATACGAGCATTAAGGAAGCAACGGTCATAAACATTAATTTTCTCATGATTTTCAATTTTAAATGATTAAGTAATTGGTTTTGTTTAAGTATTATTAAAAGACAAAAATACATTCAGGGCAGAAGAAACGTTTGCAAAATTCCGGATAAGAATTGTATAATTCGCGCATTTTGGGAAAATCGATAAAATGATTTTTTTTATTAATTTAAATCGTTTGTTATTTAGATTGGATGTGAGAAGCAGTAAACCTTATATTGCACGCAATCATATTTATTTTCATATTAATAGAACACAAACGAATCAGTGTACGATTTAGTATTGTATTGATTCTATAAAAAAGCATATTAAAGCTTTACATCCATGCTATGCAAAAATCGGACACATCTTAGAAACTAAGCTAATTCATCGAAAATGTTATCCGGAAAATATAATAATCACTAGCCGTAATCTGAGCTATCATTGCTTTTAGCAGAACATGAAGTGCTTATTGATAATTTGTAAATCAAAGAAATGTAAATTTGCGAAAAATTGATTGAGATGAAAAATATTGCCCATATTATCCTCAAACCGGGGAAAGATGAATTTGTAAAACGATATCATCCCTGGATATTTTCAGGTGCCATTGGGCAAGTGCAAGGTAATCCGGAAGAGGGAGACATGGTTGAAGTTTATTCCGGGAAGGGTGAATATCTGGCAACTGGTTTCTATGAGAAAGGATCGTTGGCAGTTAAACTTATTTCACATAAACGCACTGAAGCGGGAGCTGAATTCTGGAAAAATAAGTTAAGTAGCGCCTTGATGCTTAGGTATGCACTGGGCCTTGCAGAAAATACTGAAACAAATGCCTATCGCCTGGTATTTTCTGAAGGCGATGGTTTGCCTGGGTTGGTGGCTGATTTTTATGCAGGGACGATTGTTTTACAATCACATTCGCTTGGGATGCATCATGCAAAACCCTTGATAGTAAAAGCTCTAAAAGAAATATATAAGAACCAGCTCCGGGCTGTGTATGATAAAAGTTCAGATACAATGAACCGCATGACGGGAAAAGTTACTGAGGATGGTTGTATTTATGGATCAGTGGAAGAAACAGTTATTTTAGAGAATGGTTGTAAGTTTCATGTACATTTTTCGACCGGGCAAAAAACTGGTTTCTTTCTCGATCAGCGCGAAAACAGGGAGATTCTGGCCTATTATTCTAACGGGAGGCAGGTGCTGAATACTTTTTGTTATAGCGGGAGTTTTTCTGTTTATGCACTGGAAGCCGGTGCTAAATTGGTTCATTCAGTGGATAGTTCAGCAAAGGCAATAGAATTGACAGAACGCAATGTCGCGATAAATATTTCCAATATTTCTCATCATCAATCATTTGTTAGAGACGCAAAACAATTCCTAAAAGAAATGCCCGCTGACTTTTATGATCTGATTGTGCTTGATCCTCCTGCTTTCGCTAAACACCATGATGTAAAAAACAAAGCTGTTAGGGGTTATATTAGTCTAAATGCCTTGGCCTTACGGCAAATAAAGGCAGGTGGGTTATTATTTACCTTTTCATGTTCGCAGGCAGTGGATAGGAATTTGTTCACGTCTGCTGTAATGGCAGCAGCTATTGAGGTTGGTAGGCAGGTGAAAATCCTGCATCATCTTTCGCAACCGGCAGATCATCCTGTAAGTATTTATCATCCCGAAGGTGAATACCTGAAAGGATTGGTGCTTTATGTTGAATAGGAAAAAGAGGTATTTACAATGAGAAATGCTTCACCATGTTTCCTTGTCTTCTTTTAACAAGTCAATAAGCCTGCGTTGTTTTTTTGTGGGACGGCCAATTCCTCTGTCACGACGTTCGCCATTAATTTCCTGGATCAATTTCAGCTTTTCATATTCGGAAGGAGGCGTAAGATCCTCAGCATTCTCAGGAACTAATTTTGCAGAAACCCTGTTGTGAATTAATGTTTTTACACGTATTGTGCGTATAAGCTGGCCCTGGCTGATGGTTATCTCGTCCATCAGTTTTACTTCCCTCGAAGGTTTAACTGTTACACCGCCTATTTTAATTTTTCCAGCTTTGCAGGCATCTGTAGCAAGGGTGCGTGTTTTATAGATTCGGATTGCCCAAAGCCATTTGTCAATCCGGAGAGTTTGATTAGTCGGGATCATTTTTGCCGGAAATAAATTTCCATAGGAGCGCCTTCGAAATTGTATATTTTTCGGAGCTGGTTTTCAATAAACCTTTTATAGGGCTCTTTCACATATTGGGGCAGGTTGCAAAAGAAAACAAACGAAGGATAAGGTGTCTTTATCTGGGTAATGTATTTTACCTTCACATATTTGCCCTTTGTGGCTGGTACCGGATGATCCAGAATAATTGGGAGCATAGTTTCGTTAAGTTCTCCTGTGGGAATGTGTTTACGCCTGTTTTCATAGACCTGGATTGCCAATTCGAGCGCTTTGAAAATTCGCTGCTTTGTAAGAACAGAAGTAAATACAATGGGAACATCAGAGAATGGGGCAATCTTCTGCCTTATTTTGTCTTCAAATTCTTTGTGAGTGTTGGTTTCTTTTTCGACAAGATCCCATTTATTCACTATGATGACAATCCCTTTATGGTTTTTTTCAGCAAGACTGAAAATATTCAGGTCCTGTGCCTCGAAGCCGGTTGTTGCATCAACGATAACAAAACATACGTCACAATTTTCAATGGCGCGTACAGATCGCATGGTTGAGTAAAATTCAACATTCTCAAATACTTTTCCTTTTTTGCGGAGCCCGGCGGTATCAATCAGTAAGAAGTCAAAACCAAAAGATTTAAAACGGGTATAGATAGAATCCCGGGTCGTGCCGGCTATCGATGTAACAATATTGCGCTCGTCGCCAAGCAAAGCGTTGACAAATGATGACTTGCCAACATTTGGGCGTCCTACCACGGCTATTTTTGGCAAATCAAGTGCGTCTTCCTCTTCTTCTGTCTTTGCAAAAAGCGGTACGATCTCATCCAGAAGATCCCCTGTACCACTGCCATTCATAGAGGAAATGCACCAGACCTCTCCAAGTCCAAAACTATAAAACTCAGATGCCGCCCCGATGAGACCCGAGTGATCAACTTTATTTGCAACCAGAAAGGCCTTCTTCCCTGATTTTCTAATGAGTTGGGCTACATCCTTATCCATAGGAGTAGGCCCTTCGGTAACATCAACTAAAAATGTGATAACATCAGCTTCGTCGATAGCAAGTTGAACTTGCCGGCGGATGGCTTCTTCAAATTCATCATCACCCCCAACTACAAAACCACCGGTATCAATTACTGAGAATTCAATACCGTTCCAGTCAGATTTCCCATAATGCCTGTCACGTGTAACACCGCTGGTAGGATCAACAATGGCCTGTCGCGTGCCTGTAAGCCTGTTAAAAAAAGTTGACTTCCCCACATTTGGCCGTCCAACGATTGCTAGAATATTTCCCATGCTGCAAATATAAGTTTAATCTCCATAAGGGTGTAAAAAGCTGGCAATCATACAACCAACTACTAATATCTTAATAGAAAAAGCATCCTTTTTCCGGACAAAAAAAAGCCAATCAATGATTGGCTTTTTTGTAGTAGCGGGGGCAGGATTCGAACCTACGACCTTTGGGTTATGAGCCCAACGAGCTACCTCTGCTCCACCCCGCAATATATCTGATCAGGTATTGCTACCTGAAAAATTGCTGTTGATAATGCTAAATAAAGAACGATAATTCTTAGTTCGGGAGTGCAAAGATATATTTTGTTTCTTTGTCATGAACAAATAGATCAAGATTTTTATGACCCACAAAGCTGGATTTGTGAATATCATCGGAAATCCGAATGTTGGGAAATCCACACTTATGAATGCTTTGAGTGGCGAAAAGCTTTCTATTATTTCTCCTAAGGCACAGACTACCAGGCATCGTATCATGGGAATTGTTAATGGGGAAGATTTTCAAATAGTATATTCTGACACTCCGGGGATTGTAAATCCGCATTATAAGCTCCATCAATCGATGATGCATTTTGTGGAATCGGCACTTGTGGATGCAGATGTTTTTCTTTATGTAACTGAATTTGGCGAGACCTGCTTTGACGAACAGATAGTTGCCCGGATTAAAGAAGCCAGGAAACCTCTGCTACTGTTGATAAACAAAATTGATCTTGCCAGCCACGAGGAAGTATATCAAAAAATTAGTTTCTGGCAGGAAGCTATTCCTGATGCAGAGATTCTTCCTGTTTCGGCACTGAAGAAAGTAAATACTGACAAACTCGTTGAAAAACTTATCGGGCTTTTGCCTGAAAATCCACCATATTTTCCAAAAGACGAATTGACCGATCGCCCGCTGCGGTTCTTTGTTTCGGAAATTATACGCGAAAAAATCTTTCTTCAGTTTCAAAAAGAGGTTCCTTATTCGTGCGAAGTTATTGTAAATGAGTTTAAAGAACAGCAGCCTGTTTTCAAAATTGCAGCTTCAATCTATGTAGCCCGTGAATCACAAAAAGCTATACTGCTTGGGCATCAGGGTAAGGCCATCAAGAGATTGGGAACCGAAGCGCGAAAGGATATAGAGGCCTTTATCGACAACAAGGTTTTTCTTGAACTAACTATAAAAGTAAGTAAGGACTGGCGGGATGATGAGCGTCAACTCCGTCGATTTGGCTATGAGTTTTAAGATGTGTATTTGATTTAACTTATAACGGGAGAACCCCCGCAAGAATAAACCTACGAGGGACTCCGATTCAGATAAAGGTACGGGGGGTATCTATCGATCTTTATTTTTTTATTAGTCTTTTAATTAGAAGTTCTAGAACGGGCAGCATTCCATCTCATGATAACTCCGGCCTCCGCGGCCTGAGGAGCCGAAACTACGGCCTCCACCGCCTCCACCGCTAAATAAGTTAAAGTCATCAAATTCGAATGCAATTGTAATTTCGTGTGAAGCTCCAGCGGCAGTTGCTAATTCTGTGAGGACAAAATCGTAGGAGTACATCAGTTTTAAACGGCTGCCCTTGTTGAATGGCAAATAAAGCCCAGCTGTTATCATCAGGTCGTTCGATTGTACAAAATCAAATGTCTGGTTACGGAACCAAAGACCAGTGTAGATCGATGATTTCAGGACATTTAAGCCAATAGAAAACGTTGAGAAATCGCCTTGCTTCTCAAGATTAAATCCCGGATTGAATTTAAAGGATTTCGGGTTGCGGGAACGATTGTAAAAGTTGCCTTCACTCTGGTCGATCTCGAAAACAAGATCAGCATGGACCACCAATTTGCGGGGCAGTGGAGCACTCAATCCCAGAAACGACTCATTTGGAGTAAATACATGATGCATGGCAGCTCCCAATGTTCCTTGTATGTTAGCAAAAGACATTCCCAGTTCTGAAAACCTGTAAACACCGCCAATAGTAAAATCAGGGTAAGTTACTTTCTGGTCAGCAGGAGCTTCAAAAGCAGTTTGATAGATATTTCCATATCTAGCGCTAAGTTGGTCAGCGAATACCAGTTGGCTCATATCGATATTTTTCTGAACGAAAGAGGCCATAATTCCAACCTGAGCAATCATGTTTTCCTGCAAAGGAACCCTCACTGCTGTAGCTAAACCCAAGATGGAGGTCTTAATCATACCGGTTCCGGCCCTGTCAGAAAGAGCGATCAGGCCTAACCCTCCCGACCCTGGGATGTTCCTTTCAGCAATATCCATGCTGAAATTATAGGTTTTGAAATCAACAGGAAGGCCCGACCACTGGTCGCGATAATTAAATCGCATACGCATTCCTGGGTTGAGTCCTACATTGCCTGGATTATAATAAAGCGGGTTATTATAAAACTGTGAAAATATTGGATCCTGGGCATTAAGGTCCCCGATGGTACCAATGGCGCCTGCTATGATAAAGGCTTTGATAAAGATTCTTAGATTTAGAGATTTTTTCATGGCAATATTGTATTTGTGAATTGGGTAAACTACGCCGAGCGTAAAATTATCTTATTAATGTTACAGTTCCAAATGTTTTTTCGGGAATATTTTTATGATCGCCTATATCATTGGCATTCCAGATGGTTCCATCATTGAATACAGCTTCCACTTTCCAGATATAAACATCTTGTGGTAATTGGTTTCCGTTCACGGTTCCATCCCAACTTTCAACAGGACTTCCATGTTCATCAATAAGTGTGGATGACCATAATGTGTTGCCCCATGTGTCGAAAACATCGATACGGTAGGTTCTTAAGTTCATCCCCACGGGCTTAAATTGAAAGTCATTGCTGATAGGGTTGTCTGGGGAGAATGCAGTTGGCACATACAATCCTTTAAACATGAGCTTGTAAAGTATGTCCAGGGTATCAGAGCATAAGAAGTCGTTCCACGAAATCAGCCTGATGTTATAAGTGCCATCTTTATTAAATGCTACTGATGGGTTTTCAGCTGAAGAAGTAAAGCCGTTTCCAAAATCCCAATCATAATGGGTTGCTTCGATAGTTCCATTGTTTAAAAGGATCTTACCTTGTACGTTCTCATAGTTATCATTTATACTAAACGCACTAACAGGAACAGGATGAGTAGTGACTTGCTTTTGCAGTGTGTCAATGCAACCGTTCGCATCTGTAACAATCAACCTGGCTGCATAATCGCCTGATTCTGCGAAAAGGAAATCGGGGTTAACAGCATTGGATGAGCCTATCGGACCTGAAATATCCATGAAATCCCATTTCCAGTCGGCAAGAGGTGCATTCACAGTATCAGACGCATCAATAAAATTTGTCTTGGATCCTGCGCAGGAAGAACTATAATCAAATTTTGCGCTGGGGATAGCATGAACTGTTAAAATTTGGATAATTGTATCGGCACAACCTATTGTATTTGTTGCTATAAGTTCAGCATCGTAAGCTCCCGAGTTTCCGTATTGATACGTAGAATGTTTAGTGGTAGATGTATCAGTAACTGATCCCGGATCGCCGAACGACCATAAGTATCCGCTTATCTGTGTGCCATTTCCGGCAGTGGAGTTTGTGAACGTTGCAGGGATTCCCATACACACATCCTGAGCAATAAATTTGGCAACAGGGCTTGGGTTCACTTTTACAGGATTGGAAGAAGAGTCGCTGCTGATTCCACCAACCATTTGGGTTGTAATTAACAGTTTCACATTATATGTTCCAGGATTCTGATATATATGGCTTATTGTGGGCTGGTGAGCAATGTATGAAGCTGTAGTATTGTCGCCAAAATCCCACAACCAGGAAGCGATTGGTCCGCCGCACTTGCTGCTGTCAGCAAATGTTATAGCACTGTGTTGGCAAATCAATGTGTCGATAGCACGGAAACTTGAAACCATACAAGGGAAGCGTCTTACGGTATCGGAGATGGAAGCCTCACAACCGTGTTCGCTGACACTTGTAAATGTTACCTTATATGCACCCGGGTTAGGATATATGTGGCTTATATCAGCACTTAACGGTGAAGAAATTGTATCAGTGGTTCCATCACCAAATTCCCATATCCATTTGTTGATATTCGACCCGTTGTTGTTGGTCATGTTTTTGAAGGAAATTGTGCTGTCGCAGTTGCCGCCAAGGAATCCGAATGCAGGGGCCGGAATAGAACCTACAACTACCTGTTTGTATAGAATACTGCTGCAGTGATTGATATCTGTGGCTTGCAGTGAAGCAATGTATGTTCCTGCTGCACTATATGTGTGCGATGGTTCGCGCAGTGTTGACGTATTGCTATACCCTGAGGCGGCATCGCCAAAATTCCACAGGAATATAGCAAGCGAATCTCCAACAGGCTTAATTACCTGTGCGGTAAACTGAGTTGGATCACCATTACAGGTTTCAGATGCAGTGAAATCGATCAGCAAACCTGCCGGTACACACACCTGCTGTATAGTTGTTTTGGAACAGCCCAGTATATCAATTACGGTAAGTTTTACATTATAACAGGAATCTGCATGTTGATAAACATATGTTGGATTCTGAAGAGTAGAATAATGGTTAGGTTCAAATTCCCACATCCATGACTGAATTACTGATGCAACAGCTGACGATGAATCCTGGAAGTAAACAGCGCCATGAGCGCAAGGATCAGCAGTGTAGCCGAATTTAGCTGTAGGCAAACCTGATACCTGAACAGGTAATAGAATAGTACTAGAGCAACCTCCTTCAGATGTGGCAGTAAGCAAAACCTGATAGGATCCTTCTAAAGTATAGGTGTACTGTGGGTTTTGAAGTATTGAAGTATCTGCCAGGCCTGCGTCACCAAAATCCCAATGCCATGCTACAATTGCATCGCCATTTATAGTATAGGAATTATCAGTAAACAACGTAGGCGAATTAAGGCAAGAGCTTTCGAAAGTAAAAGTAGCCGTTGGTAATGGATGAATCTCAATTGTATGGGCTATCATGTTCTCGCACCCGGTGGTGTCGGTTATTGATAGAATTACATCGAAATTGCCCGCTGTTCCATACAAATGTGATGGATTAGCTATTGTTGAGTGTGTTGTGCCATCACCAAAATCCCAGTCAAAGCTTTGAACAGCTGGAATATTTGTAACCAGAGAGTCTGCGTGGAATAGAGTGAGAGTTCCCTGACAATTTATTGTACTGGATCCGAAATCAACTGCAGGAAGAGGGTGAACTTCTAAATTCTTCATAGTAGTATCAATACATCCATTGGCATTTGTGATAAGCAGGTTTACTGAATAAATACCAGGTAATGTATAAATATGCTGTGGATTCTGAAGATCAGAATAGTTATTGGCTCCTGATGCGGGATCGCCAAAGTTCCATACCCAGCTAACGATCGTTGATCCGCCATTAATACTGGTCTGGTCAGCAAATGCTACCGGTGAGTCTAAACAAGCACTTGCATAAGTGAACCCTGCAAGAGGCCCTGCTGTTATTGAAATTGCCTGGGCATAAGAAGCCTCACAACCTGTAGTTGTTGAAACATCAAGTGTTATGTTGAAAGTTCCAGAGTTTGCAAAAGTGTGAGTTATATCAGGATTAGCTGGTGCTACAACAATTGTATCACTTCCATCGCCAAAATTCCAGTGCCATGATATAATTTGCCCATTGAGAGAATTAGAATTATCGTTGAATTGAACAGGATAATTTGAACAAGCAGGGTTCTCATAGCTAAAGAATGCGGTTGGCGCAGGTGTAACTTGTATTGGATGTGTTACCGAATTAGTGCAACCAGATGTATCAGTTACTGTAAGTGTTACAATATAAGAGCCAGCCAAACTATAAATATGGTATGGGTCAATCTCTGATGATGTTCCCCCGTCGCCGAATTCCCAAAGCCATGTTGTCAATGCCGGAGCATCTACGAAAATTGAACTTGTAAATTGCGTTGAGTCGTTAATACATCCAGGGACTGATACAAAGTTTACAGCAGGTGGTACACCGATTGTAATAGTTTTAACAATCGTGTTTGAACAACCTGAAGAAGAAGTTACAGTAAGAGATACCTGATAAGGACCTGCAATTCCATACGTGTGTTGCGGGTCTTCCATCGTTGATGTATTGCTGGATCCTGAGATAGGGTCCCCGAAATTCCACAACCAATCGGTAATTGTTCCTGTGGCACCAATTTGTGATTGATCGTCGAAACTTACAGAGCCTGTAGCACAAGCCGAAACATAACCGAAGTTGGCAACCGGGCTTGGTGAAACAGTAATTGTTTTTGTGATACTAGTGCTGCAACTATCATTCGTTGTCACAGTGAGTGTTACATCATATGAGCCGTATGCTGCATAAAGATGTGATAAATTGGGATTTGCAGGGAAATCAATAGTAGATCCTGAGCCATCGCCAAAATTCCACTGCCATTTAACTATGTATCCATAAGGTGCTATTGAATTGTTGGTAAACACTGTAGGCGACAGGGAGCAATTTGGCAAAGCGTAATCGAAGTTTGCAATAGGTTTAGGTATGATAAATACCTGGTGTGTAATTGAATTGCTACAACCAGCTGTATCCGTTATTGTCAGTGTGACAGGGTAAACACCTGAGTTCGTATAGATGTGTTCGGGATCCTGCAAGGTAGAAGTAAATCCGTCACCAAAATTCCAGAACCAGGAAGTAATTGTTGCAACATTAATAACTGTAAGATCAGGGTGGAACTGAGCTGGGCTGCTTTCGCAACGATGGTCAGCTGTAAATTCAACTTGTGGAGCAGGAGAAACCTGCAGGATACGTTCTACAGTTCCTTCGCAGCCATTAGTTGTGGTCACCATAAGGGTAACAGTGTGTGATCCTGAATTATGGAACTGGTGCTGTGGGTTTTGGAAAGTAGAAGTATTGTCTGATCCGGAAAGTGGATCGCCAAAATTCCAAAGCCATTCTGTAATCATGCCACCACCATTGCTCTGCGAAATATCTGTAAAGTTAACTGGTGTGCCGAAGCATGAAAGATCAAAATTGAAATCAGCTACCGGTGCGTCATAAATTGTAAGTATTTGTGTTTCGAAAGAAGTGCAACTATCAGATGCTGTAATGCTTAAGGTTACGTTATAGTTGCCGCCAGAAGCATAGGAATGAGCTACTGAAGGGTTCGATGGGAAAACAATTGTAGTGTCCGATCCATCACCAAAATCCCATGTCCACCTTACCACATAACCTGATGTTGTAGTAGATAAGTTGGTAAAGGCAACTGACTGTCCTGCACAATTATGATCTGAAATATCGAAATGAGCTACTGGCAGAGGGTTGATAATTACAGTATGCGTAATTGTGTTTGTACAACCTGCAGTATCAGTTATAGTAAGTGACACCTGATAAGTTCCTGTTGAAATAAACGGGTGGAATGTATTCTGCGATGTTGAGGTAATACCATCACCGAAATCCCAGAACCAATCAGCAACAGCACCAACATTCATCACCAGGCTATCGGCAAAGAATTCGGTAGGTGTATTTAAGCAACTTGGGCCATGACCAAATTCAACAATTGGAGGCAGGTTGACAATCACTGCTTTCACAATAGTATCGTGGCAGTTATTGAAGTTGGTAATTATCAGTGTTACATTGTATGTTCCGGGAGCTGAGTAAATATGTGTCGGATCAGTCAGGTTGGAGGTATTATCTATTCCTGAACCTGGATCGCCAAAGTCCCATGCCCAACCTACAACATTACCTCCGCCGTTTGGATAGGATGCATCAGTAAAGGATACAATCTGATCCTGGCAGTTTCCACTGAAATAGAAGTTGGCGTAAGGTTTTGGAATTACTACTACTGCCTGTGTAGACATAGCATAGCAACCAAATGAATTCGTGATGTAAAGCGTAGCATTGTAAGTTCCTGGAGCACTGTACAAGTGTGTCATGTTTGGATCGCCCGGGAAGTTGATAGTATCATTTGGTGAACCATCACCGTATTCCCAAACCCATTGAGCTACATAGCCATAGAGTGTATGCGATAAATCTGTGAACTGTATTGGTTCATTTGCGCAATTAGGTGAACTGTAGGCAAAGAATGATACAGGAAGAGGAGTAAGAGAAAGATCGTGACTTGTTGAATTTGTATATCCTGAAGTATCAGTTATCGTAAGCGATACCATGTATGGACCGGCAGCCGGGAATAGATGCGAAGGATTCATGAGAGGGGAGAATGATCCGTCTCCAAAATCCCACAGATAGTTTGTAACAGCATTTACGTCAGTGATTAGAGTATCTACCATAAAATGTACAGGTTGGCCTATACAGGCTGATCCTGATGTAAAATTAACTCCCGGAGCATTTGTAATGGTCAAAACCATATCGTCAAATGCTTGTCCGCATGGTGCATTACCATCACAAACCAGGCTTAGTGTAACCTGGCCTTGAGCAATATCATAAGCGCTTGGTGTGTATGTTGGAGCTATTGTATTGGCACCGGTTAATGTTCCGCTTCCAGAAGTAGTCCATGTTATAGTTGAGACATTTGTTGCAGTAGCCCCTAAAAGATTGAATATACATGTAGCACAGGTTGTTGCATCGCCCCCTGCAGAGATTGCCGGAACTCCGTTGATTTGCAACGTTTTGATATCTGTGATGTCCGCACAAGGAGTGTTAGAAGCAACAAGTGTAAGTTGAACACTTCCCGCCAAAGCATCTGCAGCACTTGGAGTATAAGTAGGTGTAAGTGTATTTTGATTTATTAGCAATCCTGTTCCTGACGACATCCAAACAACGCTGGTATAATTAGTTGCTGAAGCATCGTTAATACTGAAAGGAATGTTTTCGCATAAAGTAAAGTCATTTCCTGCATCAGCAGAAGGATTGTGCTTAATAGTCAGGGTCATCGAATCAATGTAATTTCCGGAACAAGGTGCAGATGCTGAAGCAGTAAGCGTCAGTATAACTGATCCGCTGGCAATATCAGTTGCTGTTGGAGTATAGGTTGGAGCCAAAGTTGTTGCGTTTGTCAGTGTACCTATACCTGAACTTGTCCAGTTCAGCGATGAATAATTTAAAGCTGTTGCACTGTTTATTGTATATGAACTGCCTTCACAAATTACATCATCATTTCCTGCAGAAATAATTGGTAAAGGATGAAATTGCAATAGCATGTTATCACTTACCGGAGCGCAGGAATTACTGAATGCTGTAAAGGTCAATACAACCGATCCTGAAGCGATATCGGCCGGGCTAGGAGAATAAACTGGAAAAACTGAGGATGGGTTGCTAAATGTTCCGTTACCAGAAGTTGTCCATAACACACTTATATAATTCGTTGCAGCAGCTGTGCTAACTGTGTAAACATCAGTTGAACATATTGTTGCATCGCTTCCTGCATTAGAAGTAGGGGGCTGATTGATCGTAAGAATCATGAAATCGCTTCTGAAAGAGCCATTACATGTAGATGTACCATTAGATGTGAGTGTTAGCTGAACAAATCCCATAGCTTTATCAGATATTCCAGGGAAATATTGAGGAGCAACAGAGGCAGGATTACTGAAAACGCCATCACCAGAAGTGGTCCACTGAACAGATGAACTATTCACTGCTGAACCATTTAATAAAGCTGGGCTGTTCACGCAAACTGAAGCGTCAGAGCCTGCATTAACTGTAGGAAGTGGATCGATTGTTAAAAGTAAATAATCACTGGATGAGGATGAAGAGCAAGTGAGAGAGCCGGCTACAGTAAGTGTTAGAGTTGCTGCACCCGAAAGGCGATCGTTAACACCTGGGAAATAAAGTGGGTTAAGAACAGTAATATTGCTAAAGTTTCCGTCGCCTGAAGTTGACCAGGTGACTGAAGTTGAATGTTGAGCATTTCCGTTCAGCATAAAAGTTCCGTTTGAACAAACATTTCCATCAGGCCCGGCCTGAGCAACAGGAAGTGGATCAATCGTAAAAGTAACATTATCGGTAACAGGGAAACTAACACATCCACCTGCTCCGAAAACCGTTAGGGTAAGAACAGCTGTACCAGTTGCAATATCATTAGATCCAGGTGTATATTGAGCGTTAAGTAATGTTGCATCATTAAAAACCCCATTGCCTGAAGTACTCCAGACTACACCTGATGAATTGGCGGCAGATCCGTTAAGTTGAACAAAAGAAGTAGCACAAATGGCAGCATCTGAACCTGCGTTAGCTGTTGGAGGAGTGCTCACTGTTACATTCCCAGTCATAATGGAAACACATCCAGTTATTCCATTGGTAGCAGTTACTGTATAGTTTCCTGCAATTACCTGTGCTCCAAAATTGAGGGCACTGCCTGTTCCGGCAATCGGAATACCAATGTTAATTGAGCCGTTAAGAAGTAATTGGTAGTTTATCCCTGCTTCAGATCCTGAAAGCCCAATATTGTCACCGGAACATATGCTGCCTGCAGGCACCAGTGTGAAGAGTTGAGGAGATGTACTTATTGTACATGAACCGATCATGTTTGAATGGCATCCGGTTGTTGCATTCACTGCTGAAATAGTATAAACACCTGGGGTTGTTTGTGCTCCGAAATCTAACATTCCTGCCATTCCGGAACCTGGAAGTGTGGCAATTGCAAAACCATCACGGTAAAGTGTATAGTCCACACCAGGTTGTGAAGCATTTAGCCGGATAATAGTGCCTGGGCAATGGAGCCCTGTTGGACTTAGTAAATATATTGATGGCAGCGGATTAACAATTATAAAAGTACTTCCGTTCATTGACGTAGTAGTGCCGGTAGATGAAACTATACCGAAAGCAGTATAAGTTCCTGTAGTTGTGAAAGTTCCAAAATTCAGAGAGGTTCCTGTTCCTGCAAGAGGAATTCCGACAATTGAACCATTAAGCAGAAGCTGATAATCTACACCAGATTCAGATCCATTGAGACCTATAGAAAGCCCTGGATCACCAAAACAAAAATCTCCGCCACCAATCACATCAAACACAACAGGCAATGCATTGATTATAATGGATGCGCTTCCTGACATATTATTTACACAGGTAGTTACCGGATCAGTAGCAATCACTGTATAAGTTCCAGCTACTGTTTGCAAACCAAAACTTATTGCTGTTCCGGTTCCGGTAATGGGCGTTTCTACTGCTACTCCATTAAAATATAATTGATAGCTAACTCCTATTTGGGAGTCAGATAATCCAATTGGCAAGCCAACACCTCCGGCAGCATAATCACCACCGCCAGTTACTATATACGCTATTGGGAGTGGGGTAATAATTACAGTCGCACTTCCGTTCATAGTTTTGAAGCAGCCTGTCGACATATTAGTAGCATCAACTGTATAAGTAAATGCGGCAGTTTTAAGACCAAAACTTATCGCGCTTCCTGTTCCTGGTACAGCAGGGCCATCAGGAAAACCTCCACGCATTAATTGATAGCTGCAACCCACTTCTGATCCGCTCAAGCCCACTGGAACGCCAGCGCCACCAAAGCAGTATGCACCACCTCCGGTTACTGAATAGGCTACTGGTAATTGATTTACTGTAACTGTTACGGTTGCTGAAGCTGTGTTATAGCCATCATTAACTACAACAGTATATAATGTTGTTAAAGCAGGTGTTACTGTTGGGTTAGGCAATATTGAAGTCCAGAATGGGCTTCCGGGAGGCAAACAGGTCCATGAAAAAGTATATGTTCCTGATCCTCCAGAAGGAGTAGCTAATAGAATGGATGTGCTGCCATCATTACAAATCACTCCGGGAGTAGCTGTAGCCACAACACTCAAAGGACCTCCGCTAAGAGAAACAATCATCTGGTCAGAATTAGCACATCCTTTTGAGTCAGTGACTGTTAAATTAAAGTTGGTATTTGCATATAGATTTGTTGTTGCCGGTGTTAGCGTCGAAATACCTGATGCAATAAATAACGGTGGTGTCCAACTATAGCTTAATGCACCTATTCCTCCTGATGCTGATCCAGCAAGAGTGGTGCTTGTTCCGTAAGGAATTACAATATCAATGCCGGCATCAGCTATTGGAAGCGGGTTGATTGTAATATTAACACTTCCTGACATTGGACTTGTGCATCCTGTTACCATATTATTTGCTGTTACAGTATATGTCCCTGCAGAAGTTTGATTGCCAAATGAAATTGCAGCACCAGTTCCTGTTACAGGAGAACCGATAGGAGTTCCATTAAATTCCAGTTGATAGTTGACATTTGTTTCAGTAAGCGCAAGTCCAACATCAACTCCGATACCACCTGTGCAATATTCACCACCACCTATTACTGCAAATTGAAGAGGATTTGGATTCACGGTAACATTTATTGATGCAGAAACGGTATTGAACCCATCAAAAACGCTGACGGTATAAATAGTGTTAACTATTGGGGATACTGTAACGGCTGCCAGATTTGAACTGAATCCCAGGGGTACTGATGTCCATGTATAGAAATAGCTGCCAGATCCACCGTTAGCAACAGCATTTAAAAGAGAACTGCCTCCAAAGCATATTGAAGAAGGTGTTGCCGTAGGATTAACTGTTAGTGCTGAACCAGTAACAATTACTTGCATCTGATCTGCTTTCTGACATCCGGTTGCATCTGTAACTATCAAAGTGTACAATGTGTTATTGGAAAGATTTGTTGTTGTTGGAGAAAGGGTGGTAATACCACTTGCTATCATACCAACTGGTGTCCAGCTGTATGTTAATGGCAGGGCATTGCTGGAAGCCGTGCCATTCAATATTGTACTTGTACCAAAAGGAATGAATATATCACTTCCGGCATTGGCTGAAGGTAATGGCCTTACAGTAACAACCAGACTTGCTGGGCTTCCTGGGCATAGCGTTGGGAATGTACCATAAGGTGTTAACAGATATGTTACATTTATATCAGATGCTGTTGTATTGATAAGTGTTTCGTTTATTGTTGCCGTGTTTCCTGATGCAGCAGGATTCATTATATTGGCAACAGCAGCCCTTGACCATGTAAACGTAGAACCGGTAATGTTCCCGGTTATCGTATAGTTGAATAGAGATTCACTACAAATCGATTGGTTTAAATTGCTAGTAATAGAAGGAAGAGGATTAACAGTAATTACATAATCAACCGGAGTCCCCTGGCAGTTCATACTCATATTTGATGAAGGTATGATATGATAAGTAACAGTTTCTGGAGTTGAGACTGGGTTGAATAGGAACTGAGAAGGAATAGATACCGAACCTGAAGCCGTATATCCTGTAATAAGAGGAGAAGATGCAGTTGCTGTCCACGAAAACGTTGTGCCAGCTACATTCGAAGTAAGTACTACTGGTGCATTGGCAGAACCCGAACAAATAGCTTGTGCAAGCGGGCTGTTTGTAATAGAAGGAACAGGATCAACTGTTATAATATGACTTACTGGTGTTCCGGTACATCCATTTGCCAAAGGGGTAATTGTGAATGTTACAGTTCCTTGAATTGCAAGTGTACTGCTTATCGTTTGAGCTGGAATAGTACCCGTACCTGATGCAGTAAAGCCTGTGATTTGTAAAGAAGATGGTATTGCTGTCCATGAAAATGTTGCACCAGTCACAAATGAAGATATTGTCACGGCTGCACTTGAAGTACCTGCGCAAATTGTTTGGCTGATTGAACTTAAAGCAGCATCGGGAATTGGATTAACAGTAACATTATAATTTACTGTTGTTCCCGGGCATCCATTTGCTGATGGAGTTATAGCATATGTGACAATACCCCACGTTGAACCAGAATTTGTTAGATTCTGATTGATGGTATTACCAGATCCTCCGGAGAAACCTGTTATATAAGCAGGCCCGTTGGCTGTCCATGAATAAGTAGTTCCGGAAATATTAGAAGTCAATGGAATATTAAGTGGCGATCCGGAACAGATGGTGTTTGTGAGCGGTGTAGTAGCAATATCTGGAGTTGGATTAACTGTTACAACATAATTAACAGGGGTTCCGCTACAGCCATTTGCTGATGGCGTAATATTATAAGTAACAGTACGAACCAGAAACCCTGTATTTACAAGGTTTTGTGCAATAAATGTTCCTGATCCACCACTTGACCCCATAACACCGGTTGACGAAGTTACTGTCCACGTGAATAAGGTTCCGGCGACATTTGATGTTAGAATAATATTTGTATTTCCACCGGAACAAATAGATGCAGAAAGCGGCGAATTTGTAATGACAGGTATAGGATTAACAGTTACTACCACAGTAAGAGGAGTGCCATCACAACTATTGGCTCTTGGAGTAATAATATAGGTTACAATTCCAGGAGCAAAAGTGCTGTTTGTCAGAGGTTGATTTATTGAATTACCTGATCCTGCACTAAAACCCGCTATTCCGGGATTTCCTGTAGCAGTCCAGGTGAAAGTTGTTCCTGCAACTAAGGAAGTAAGCGCAATTCCAGTTGACGACCCTGAGCAAATTGATGGATTAGCTGGTGTAGCGATTGCAGCAGGGAGAGGATTTACATACACAACATAATTGCGCGGTATTGTCGGGCAACTCCCAAAAGTGCCGCTTGGTGTGACGGTATAGGTTACTGTTCCGATAATATTTGAAGGATTTGTAATGGTTTGGACAGGAATAGTGTTAGTCCCTGAAGCCAGGTATCCTGAGATACTTGCCGGGTTAGCAACTGCCACCCATGTAAAAGTGGTTCCGACAATATTGGACGTAAGAGTAACTAATGTTGTTGTATTTCCCGAACATATCGTTTGCTGCAAAGGAGTATTGGTTACAGTTGGCGAAGGTTCAATCTGAACAGTATATATTACCGGGGTTCCGGGGCAATTGGAAGGTGCAGATCCGTATGGTGTAATTGTATAAGTGACAAAACCGGTTGATAAGAGTGAACTAAAAATCTGATGCGACGGTATATTACCTGATCCGGCAGCAAGAAATCCGGTTATTCCGGCTGGGGCTGAACCTGTCCATTGATAGGTTGATCCAGCCAGGTTTGATGTTAATACAACCGGAGCTGTAAAGTCGCCTGCACATATAGTTTGGGTAAGTACAGCATTTGTCAAAGCAGGCCGCGGATTAACAGTAACTACAACATTTGATGGTGTCCCCGAACAAAATGTAGGAGCTGGGCCGGTGGGAGTAATCACATAAGTTACTGATCCAGATGTGGTAGCTCCTGCCGGGAGGCTTAGGATGTCATTTATCGGACCGGAGCCGATGGCTGTTAAGCCAGTAACTGTTCCCATTGTGACTGAAGCTGTCCAGCTAAAAGTAGAGCCGGCTACGGTTGCAACAGGAGAATAAGCTACGCTATTGCCTGTGCATATTGTCTCTGTGGTTGAATTGGATATAAAAGGGTGCTGATTAACAGTAATTGTTACAGGTGCTGATGACCCGGGTGTGCAAGGAGGTGATATTGCCTGACGCCTGAATAATGTTGTTTCAAATAATGGGCCTGGTGAGTAGGTGGCTGCCGTTTCGCCTGTAATATCCAGATAGGAGCCGCCAGTCATACTATTGCTATATTGCCATTGATAAGTAAAGGATCCATGTCCGCCCGAAGCAGGAGTGCAGGTTAAAAAGGCCGGCGTATCACTTGCACAAATGGTTTGGTCTGAAGATGCAGTGCCTCCGTTAATCGGGTAATCGATAAAGACCGTAAAACTAGTGGTATTTGCACAGCCGGTTACCTGATCAACTCCTACAAGTTGGTATACCGTTGGCAGAATTGGATGAACTGTCAACGGATTTGTAGTTGTACCTAAAATAGCAGCAGGTTTTAGCCATACCCACATCACATTAGGACCTGTAGTTACTGTAAGTATTATTGAATCCCCTGCACAAATAATTGGTGGATTAATATTGCTTGTAATGGAGATGCTTGGCATCGGCTTCATTGTAACATGAATTGGAGCAGAAGGGGTAGCACATCCATCTACCATAATTGTATAATTGCCGTCTATTTTAGCAAATAGTGTATCATTGGTGGCTCCGGAGATTGGAATACCATCTTCGTACCATTGATAGGTCAGGGCACCTAACGGGGCAACGGTAAGTTGTACCGAATCACCCATGCAAACATTTGCACCTGCAGGGAAGGCTGTTATTACTGGAGGACATTGGGCTGAAACCCGGAACCCCGAAATTACAAGGAGTAAATAAATGAATAATTTTTTGTTTTCAGTTAGCCCCCCGACTAGTGATCTGAATTGAGTTTTCATGTTGTAAAATTGTATATGATCGTTTCTAACGCTGTTGTTTTATCTTCAATACGGTCAGCTTTTCTTTTGTTATTTAATGTTTATTCGCTTTCTTGCAAGAGGTAATACACTTGGATTAAAAAAAATGAATCTTTATGGATAGAGGTCTTTTTAGAACGGTTCAAGGAAGTGAAGACAGGATGATGCCAGAAGCTTAGCCCAGTAAGTGATTGATGATACAGTGAAGTAGCATATTGCAGAGAGGGATATGTAATGATTGCATTCATACTAAATCTTACGGTTTCCCTTTTGGTGAGCCTTTTTGGGGTTGCGAAAGCAAAAAAAAAGAGGTGTAGTTAAAGAATGATTATGGATGTGTATTTTTTTAAATGAAGACCGACTCCCAGCCATGTTTTTAGGATGATTTCTTATTTCAACAGTCAGGTATTCGGTTTGGGAAGGTCTGGAAAGGAGATACTATTTGCTCCGGTCTATATTTCCTGATTTCCTCAATAACTCAATTTTCCGGCAAAAGGATCGACGCTGGTTGTGCAGTTTTTGAGACAGTTTTTGAAGCTATTTACTTCCATCATATAAAGATGGGCTGATTGAGTTTTAGATAATAACTATGAATAATTAAAAAACTATATTTGCATATCAAATGTTCAGAAAGCAACTGCCATAATCATAAATTATAAAAGAGAACATATTATGGAAAATGATGAAATGAAAGCCCTCGGAATGATAGAGACAAGAGGGTTCGCAGCCATGGTGGAGGCTTCAGATGCCATGGTAAAAGCTGCTAAAGTTGAACTTGTTGGTTTCGAAAAGATCGGAGGGGGCTTTGTTACCGCAATTGTTCGGGGCGACGTTGCAGCGGTTAGGGCTGCAGTTGAAGCGGGTGTACAAGCTGCGCAAAAAGTGGGTGAGATCGTATCTACACATATAATTCCAAGGCCCCATGAGAATGTTAACAATGCGCTTCCATTAGGCAGAAAACTAATCAAGAAAGGAAAATAACTATGATAGACCTGAGAACATATATTTTTATTGATTCCTTGCAATTGCAGATGGCTTCTTATTTATCAACAGTGTCAAAAGGATATCTGCCTGTAAGTGGTCAGGCATGCTGTATTATCGAAATAGCGCCGGGTATTGAAATCAATACACTCACGGATATTGCGCTTAAAGCAACCAATGTTACTCCTGGTATGCAAATTGTTGAAAGGGCTTATGGATTGCTAGAGGTCCACTCCGATAGCCAGGGGGATACACGAATGGCCGGCGAGGCGGTCCTGAAAACAATAGAAAAAACGGAAGATGACAGGATAAAGCCGAGGATATTAACCAGCCAATTGATCAAGAATGTAGAAGATCATCATGCGCAGTTGATCAACAGAACCCGGTTTGGTATGATGCTTCTTAAAGGAGACACATTGTTTGTATTGGAAGTAGAACCTGCCGGTTATGCCTATTATGCTGCAAACGAAGCTGAAAAGACCGCTCACATCAACATTATTGATGTAATAGGATTTGGCAAATTTGGCAGGGTATATATCGCCGGTGATGAAGCTGAAGTTCTGGAATGTAAGAATATTGTTGAAAAACGCCTGGCCGAAATAACCGGAAGAGAAGAATATAAATAAGTAATTACAAATCTTAAAGAGATAAATCATGAATGATAATACATCAGATGCATTAGGAATGATTGAAACCAGAGGCTTTGCCGCGATGGTTGAGGCTTCGGATGCTATGGTTAAAGCTGCAAGAGTTGAACTGATCGGATTCGAAAAGATTGGTGGTGGATATGTTACCGCCATTGTCCGTGGAGATGTGGCATCAGTAAGGGCTGCAGTTGATGCTGGTGTTCAGGCAGCACAGAAAGTTGGTGAAATAGTTTCATCACATATTATCCCCAGGCCTCACGCGAATGTGGACACTGCGTTGCCATTGGGAAGAGGTAGCTCAAAGAAATAGACAGGTCATCACATCTGAGTTTAACTAACTGTGTGGACTAACCTTCAGCGTTAAGGATTAATTAATAATTGGAAAATTTATGATACTGGCAAGAGTAGTCGGAAACGTAGTTGCAAGCCATAAAGCCCCTAAAATTACTGGGATCAGTTTTTTGCTTCTCGAAAAAATTGATCCTGTTACAATGAAGGGAAAAAATGACTTTGTCGTATCAATGGATAGTGTTGGTGCCGGTGTAGGTGAAATTGTGTTTTATGTTTCTGGCAGCAGCGCCCGGTTCACAGATGCTACCGAAGGGAAACCCGCTGATTCGACTATTATTGCAATTGTTGATAATATCGAAAAAGACGGCATATTTACTTACCTGAAAAATAAATAGGTAATGATACTGGGTAAAGTTGTTGGAACCATCGTAAGTAGCACCATAAATGATGGAATTAAAGGATCGCGTTACCTGCTCATTGAAAAAACCAGTCAACAAGGAAAGAAGAAAGGTGATTACCTTGTTGCTCTTGATATTATCGGAGCTGCCTATGACGAACTTGTCATGGTCACCGAAGGCAGCCCGTCAAGGGAAACTCCTCTTACTATCAACAAGCCATTGGATGCTTTGATAGTTGGAATTGTTGATCTGATAGATGAGAATGACATAGTTGTTTACAGGAAATGAGGAGGGGTGAGTGGATGTAATTGCTTTAGGTGCATTGGAATTCAGCAGCATTGCCATTGGCATCCTGGCTCTGGATGAAATGGTCAAAATTGCCCCGATCAAAATCATCGAAGCAAGGACTATGTGCCCCGGTAAATACCTTATAGTTTTCAGCGGAGATGTTGCTTCTGTTGAATATTCCTTTAATAAGGGATTTGAAACAGGGCAGGAGTTGATTGTTGATAGTTTGTTTCTTCCCATGATCCACCCTGATGTGGTGATGGCAATTGGTAAAATTGTTGTCTCAGAAGATTGGGCTTCCATAGGGATAATAGAAACGCTCTCTGTTGTTTCAGGTATCGAAGCGGCAGACCTGGCTGCAAAAGCAGGAGGAGTTAAAATCATTGAGATCCGGCTTGCAATAGGATTCGGTGGCAAATCCTACGTGAAACTGCTGGGAAGACTTGATGCTGTTCAGGCTGCAATGGAAGCCGGGACGGCTAAAGCAAGGTCAAAAAAACTATTATGTATGTCAACTTTAATTCCTCAGCCACATAATGAAACGAAACCTTTTTTCATGAAATAGTCAGATATTATGGATAACCTGGAAGAAAGTGTAAGGCAGATTGTAGAGGAAGTTATTAAAAACATGGACATCAGCATTCCTAAGGATAATGATGTTAAAAATACTGGTGTGTTTACTGATATCAACAATGCAATTGATGCTGCCGAACTGGCATTTAAAGAGTTTGGCAAGATTACTTTGGAAACACGCAAAAATATAATTTCTAATATCAGGAAGATAACCCTTGCCAATACGGAAGTCATTTCCAAAATGGCCCAGGAAGAAACAGGATTGGGCAGATGGGAAGATAAAGTTGTTAAAAATAAGTTGGGCATCCTGAAAACCCCTGGTGCCGAAGATATAAATCCGGAAGCCTATTCTGATGATTATGGTTTGACGCTGGTTGAAAGAGCTCCTTATGGAGTCATTGGCTCTATAACACCAAGTACAAATCCAACAGTTACCATAATCAGCAATGCAATAGGGATGATTGCTGCCGGCAATTCAGTTGTATTTAATCCGCATCCTTCCTCAAAAAAGGTTTCAGCATTTCTTGTTAATTTGCTGAACAAAGCAATTGCCGAAGCAGGAGGACCAGCTAACCTCGTCTGCTGCATTGCCGAACCTACTATCGAGTCTGCTAAAGACCTTATGAAACACCCTAAGATAGCCATTCTTGTTGTAACAGGAGGTCCGGCAGTTGTAAAGGTAGCAATGAACAGCGGCAAAAAAGTTATTGGAGCAGGTCCGGGAAATCCTCCGTGCGTGGTTGATGAAACGGCTGATATAGCTAAAGCAGGTAAAGATATAGTGGATGGTGCCAGTTTTGATAACAATGTAATTTGTATCTGCGAAAAGGAGATCATCGTGGTGGCTTCGGTAGCCGACAGGCTAAAGGAGGAAATGAAGAAAAATGGTGCTTATGAACTGAATGAGGACCAGATAAAAAAGATTACTGAACTCGTTATTACAGAACCTGGTGGCCCGGGAAGCGAAGGAGCAGCAAATAAAAATTTTGTCGGCAAAAATGCCGATTTTATAGCCAATCAAATAGGGCTGTCTATCCCAGCTTCAACGCGTCTCTTACTCTGCGAAGTAGGAAGAGAACATCCCCTTGTTTGGACAGAGCAATTGATGCCTGTGATGCCTTTGGTGCGTGTAAAAGATGTGGATACAGCAATTGATCTGGCAGTGGAATGCGAGCATGGCTTCAGGCACACTGCAATAATGCACTCTCTTAATATTGCTAAGTTGAGTAAGATGGCGAAAGCCATGAACTGCTCCATATTTATTAAAAATGGACCAAGTTATGCCGGTCTTGGGCATGGTGGCGCAGGCTTTGCTTCGTTCACTATAGCCAGCCCGACAGGAGAAGGAGTAACCAGGGCAAGGACTTTCACCAGGGAAAGACGTTGCACTTTGGTGGATTATTTCAGGATTATATAGAGAAATCAATAATTTATAATCCTTTTTTTTAAAGACAACTCCAACAAATGAAATTAGGAAGAGTAACAGGCAGAGTAGTAAGCACCATTAAAGTGGATTCATTCGAAGGGATCAAACTCATGCTGGTACAACCTCTCGACGAAAAGTTGGAAATAGCCGGCGACCCGATTGTTGCATTCGATACAATTCAATCCGGGGTTGGAGACCTAATATATTATGAAACAAGCAAGGAAGCCGGCAGGGTTCTAATTACTACCATGAATCCCTGCGATGCTGCTATAGTTGGTATTGTTGACAATATTTTACTTGAAGACAAAAAATGATACTTGCAAAAATTATTGGTAATGTAGTTTCTACGGTAAAGGCAACAGGATATGAATCAAGAAAGATCCTGATCGTTCAGCCCATTGATCCTTCGGGGGAAGCAAAAGGCAAATCATTCCTTGCAGTGGATACAGTTCAGGCAGGTGTAGGCGATACAGTATTGGTCCTCGAAGAAGGCGGTTCGGCCAGAATGATCCTCGATGAACCAGATACTTTCACTATAAAAGCTATCATTGCCGGTATAGTGGATCATATTACAATGTAATTTTGCAGCCGGAATATACCATGAGAAATAGGATTAACTGGTATCATCTGAGAAGTAAAAATAAATATGCAATGAATACTGACGACCAGGTAAAGAGAGTTGCTATAGGTGCTGATCATGGTTCCTTTGATTCGAAGGAAATGCTGAAAACCTATTTGGAAACGACTGGATACAAAGTGGTGGATGTTGGAACCTTTAACAATACTGTTAAAGTTGATTACCCAGATTATGCTGTGGCAGTTTCTAAAAAGGTTGTAAGTGGTGAGTGCGAAAGAGGGATAATGCTTGATGCAGCTGGAATTGGCTCCTCCATGGTATGCAATAAGGTAAAAGGAATACGTGCAGCACTTTGCTGGAGCGCAAAAACTATCAGCAACAGCCGCGAACATAACAATGCAAATGTGCTTACAATGGGCACCGCACAGCATAAACCCGAAGAACTTTGCGAAATGGCTGCTTTGTGGCTTAAAACCAAATTTGAGGGTGGAAGGCATTGGCCGCGTATCAATAAAATGATGTCAATAGAAAGAGAAAGATAGTAAGATGGAAAATAATGAATTGATCGAGAGGATTACAAAGGAAGTTATGCAGAGGCTTAACGAAAAGTTAGGTAATCAGGGAACTGCGGAACAGGGTAAAACCCAGGCATCTTCCCGGTTATCACCAGCTGAGTTGGCCGGTTACATTGACCACACTCTCTTAAAACCTGAAGCTATAGAGTCGCAATTTGAGCAACTTTGCGATGAAGCTGTCAGGTATAAATTTAAATCTGTTTGTGTAAACTCCTCATGGGTGCCTTTTGTTGCTAAAAAGCTTAGAGGCACTGGGATAATTATCTGCTCGGTTATCGGCTTTCCTCTTGGCGGAATGGACTCCCGCAGCAAAGCATTTGAAGCCAGGAATGCAATTGCCAGCGGTGCTACTGAGTTAGACATGGTAATCAATGTAGGCGCATTAAAATCAGGAAACCTTAAGCTGGTGGAGGAAGATATCAGGGCCATCAAAAGGGCATGCAGAAGCACAACTATATTAAAAGTAATTCTCGAAACAGGTTTATTAACAGAAGCAGAAAAAATAATTGCCTGCGAAATTTCTAAAAAAGCGGGAGCTGACTTTGTTAAAACAAGCACCGGTTTTTCCGGCAGTGGCGCAACTGTTCAGGATATAACCCTGATGCGCAGGATTGTTGGCTCAAAGATGGGTGTAAAAGCAAGTGGAGGGATAAAGAGCTTTGACCAGGCCATTGTTCTTATAAATGCAGGTGCAAACAGGTTGGGCTGTGGTTCAAGCATAGCGGTAATTACCGGTGCGGAAACATCTGGAAATTATTAATGTAATGGGTTTATGGCTTTCCCATGTAAACGATACTAATCATATTTTATCAGGCATGAAACGGTTTTTACTCTTACTGGTTTTTCTGACCTCTGTTGAAATCATTTCTGCCCAAACACCTCTTAATATAGCCAAAGACTTTTCAGTAAAGGATCTTGCAGGTAATACGCACCATCTTTTTGATTATCTCGATAGTAACAACTTTGTACTTATCGATTTCTTTACTACTGCATGTGGATCGTGCCAGACTTATGCTCCTGAAGTTAGCGCAGCTTATTCTGATTTTGGTTGCAACGCTGGTAATGTAGTCGTACTTGGCATTAATTGGGGGAGTAACAATGCAAGTGTACATACTTTCGACTCGATATATGGCGCCCATTTTCCTGCTGTGAGCGGGACACAGGGAGGTGGTAACCGTGTTGTTGATTCATTTCAGATAGTTTCTTATCCCACGGTAATACTAATAGCTCCTGACAGGCAGATTCTGGAGCAATATATCTGGCCACCATCCCAACACCAACTTGATAGTATTCTTCTGGCTCATGGTGGTTTGATTCAACCTTGCTCTGTTGGTTATGATGAGTACTCACTTCCAGAAACAGAACTCCCATTATCAGTTTGGCCTAATCCGGCTGCAGGAACTGTTAATATTGGTGCACATGCCGGACAAGGCGTTGAAGTAAGTATAATAACATTTCAAGGAAAGCTTATTGGAAATTACCAATGGAATGAAAATTCATTTAATCAGGTTTTCCGAAAAAAAGAAATTTACGGATTAAGTACTGGTTTCTTTCTGGTTC
>CAZEDO010000006.1:0-11200 GCA_964511085.1 uncultured Lentimicrobiaceae bacterium | reverse complement strand
CAAACAATCGCTACTGATTATATAGTAGATGGTTCAGGGATACTCTCTAATTCAAGTACTATGAACTGGTCCTATTCTTATACTGCGGGTGGTGATAAAACTGATTGTACTGCTACGGCAACAAAATAATAAGAAACTCTTGCAAATAATATCCGTATCATTTTTTTTGCAAGTAAATGAATGATTAATTTCCCTTTACTGCCGGGCTTTCAGTTTTCTTGGTTTTTGCTGGCAGAGTCTTTCGCTGATTGATTTTCTTCAAATCTGAGCCTTTCGCCCTTATCTTCTGCATAGAAGGAGAAACAGGTGAAATAACATTCTTTGCCTTGGGATTAGCAAGTTTGTCCTTGGCTTTTACCTGTGTTTCAAGTTTGCTTAACCGGGTAATTACTTCAGTATATATTTCATCCAACTGATTAATATGCCAGGTGTACCATTGCAAACTGTGGTCAAATTGCCCGGGCGAAATCTTGTGTTTTTTGAAAACAGGAGCGTAAGAAGAGGAGTAATATAATTTGATGTCCTTTGGCAGGATAGTGGTCTGGTTAAGTTTTAGCGATGCTTCAGTAATATGAATATCTACGAGTAGGGGTATCATCTGTCCCTTTGTTAATAAATCTGAAGGCGTGGGGTTAATTACACTTCCCTTATGGCAAGCCCCAATTATCATTATCAAACATAGAGAGTAGAGAAAACGCAGATTCATTATTTTGCTTCCGGGTGTTTTGAAAAGAATTCCTGGTTAATTTCACGTATTACATCACTGGTAATATTTAAGGTGTCGTTTGCCAGAAAAATATTGCCCCCTTTGTTATAACCGAGGATATAATCGAACTTATACCGGGCATTGTAGCGCTTCAGAAAATTTGTAACAGAGTCGAGCAACATTACATTAAGTTCATACTCCTGTTGTTGCAGGTCAGCTGAATATCTATCCCGCAGGTCAACAATCTTTTGTTGTTCCTGCATAAGTTGCTGATATATTTCCTGGGCGCTTTGGTCACTTATTGATTTATTTTTAACCTGTTCCTGAAAGTAGGCTGCATCTTTTTCATACGCCTTTTGTTTAGCAGCAATTTCAGATTCGAGATTGCCGCTTTTGACTTCAAGATCCTTGCGCATCCTTTTTACCAATTCGTAATTGGCCAGGATACTGTCATTATTTATATAAGCAATTCCCAAATTCCCTGAATTGATTTTGTTAATGGATTTTACCACTGATGAGTCTCCGGAAGGGCTTTTAGTAAAGAACAGAAAATAAAGGACTGCCAACCCTATAAAAAGGATGATATTAAATATCAGGAGAAGTTTGTTGCTGCCCTTGCCTTTAATTATTTCTGGAGTTAATGCCTCATTTGTAATTATTTCATTCACAGGCTCTGGGGTATGTGTTTCCTGAACTTCGTTAATTTCTTCTGACATAATTATTGAGTTGTTTTCTGAGTAGATTATTTGCCCTAATGGGAGCTTTACTGAAGAAGAGGAATATTAAATAAAGGGATTAATTACCAACTTCCGACATGAATTTTATACGGATAAGCCTGATTTCTTCTTCTGTATATTCATCTTCACCTAAACTTATCAGTGCTTCCTGAACTGAGTCCGATTCTGCTTCGTGGAAATAATTGAAAATTTCCTCTGTATGGTAAGGATCAATAAATTCGTCAATATAATAACTCAGATCGAGTTTGGTCCCCGATGCAACTATGCTTTCGATTTCGGTAAGTAGTTCGCTGATAGTAAGGTTTTTAGCAACTGCGATATCTTCCAGTGATAACTTTCTGTCGATATTATGAATAATATAGACTTTGAGCCCCGATTTATTTATTACAGATCTGACAACCATATCCATCGGTCGCATGATCTCATTTTCTTCTACATAATTTGAGATCAGTTCGAGGAATGGTTTGCCATATTTCAGAGCTTTACCAGCACCAACACCAGTGATTTGCTTTAGTTCATCCATCGTAATTGGATACTGAATAGCCATATCCTCCAGAGATGGATCCTGGAAAATTACGAAAGGGGGAAGATTTTCTTTCCGGGATAATTCTTTGCGCAAATCTTTGAGAAGAACAAAAAGAGTTTTGTCGGTAGTACTGGTTTTAGCTCCTCCTCCCTGGAAAAAGTCTTCTTCTTCATTGCTCTCATAATCATGATCCCTGATGAGCATTATTGAATATGGCTTTTTCAGAAATTTATGTCCTTCCTGGCTGACCTTCAGAATCCCATAGTTTTCAATGTCTTTCAGCAACAATCTCTCAATAAGCATCTGACGGATAACAGCATTCCAGAATTTTTCATCCTCTTCCCCACCTTTGCCAAACACTTCCAACTTGTTATGCTTGAAGGATTTAATGTTAGCTGAGTTCTTTCCGGTAATAATGTTGATGATGTGTTTTGCTTTAAATAATTGTTTCACAGCTAACACAGCTTCAAGGCCAAGTTCTACGAAATCGCGTCCCTCAAACCGTGTTTTCGGGTGAAGACAATTGTCGCAACTGCCGCAATTATCCTGATTATAAATTTCCCCGAAGTAATGCAACAGTTGTTTACGCCGGCAAACCGATGATTCAGCATATGATACTGTTTCAAGCAGAAGTTGGTTGGCAATTTCCTGTTCAGCAACCGGCTTGCCTTTCATAAATTTTTCCAGCTTCTGAATGTCGTCATAGCTATAGAAGGTAATACAATTCCCCTCGCCATCGTCGCGGCCTGACCGACCTGTTTCCTGGTAGTAGCCTTCAAGGCTTTTTGGAATATCGTGATGGATTACGTAACGCACATCCGGCTTGTCAATTCCCATTCCAAAAGCTATTGTTGCTACAATCACATCCACTTCTTCCATAAGGAATTTATCCTGGTTGGTCACACGCGTCACTGAATCGAGCCCGGCATGGTAAGGCAAAGCTTTGATGCCATTAACCTGAAGGGAATCAGCTATTTCCTCAACTTTTTTGCGGCTCAGGCAATATATAATTCCTGACTGTCCGGGGTGAATTTTAATATAGCGTATGATCTCTTTGATAACATCTTCATTTTTCTGCCGTACTTCATAATATAGGTTCGGGCGGTTGAACGAAGACATGAAAATACCGGCATCCATCATGCTCAGATTTTTCTGAATATCCTGCTGAACCTTTGGAGTAGCTGTTGCAGTGAGGGCAATTATAGGAACATTTTGACCGATAGTTTCGATGATGGGGCGAAGCCGACGGTACTCGGGGCGGAAATCATGCCCCCATTCTGAAATGCAATGAGCCTCATCGATTGCATAGAATGATATTTTAATATCCTTAAGGAATTCTACATTCTCATCTTTGGTGAGCGATTCCGGGGCTACATAAAGCAATTTTGTATGACCGCTGGTAAGGTCTTTTTTTACTTGTAAGATCTCAACCTTTGATAATGATGAATTTAGGAAATGGGCAATTCCCTCATCAGCACCAAAGTTCCTGATGGCGTCCACCTGGTTTTTCATTAGAGCAATAAGAGGAGAAATAATGATTGCAGTTCCTTCAAGCACAAGCGCAGGAAGTTGATAGCACATTGATTTCCCGCCTCCTGTTGGCATTATTACAAAAGTATCTTTCCCCGAAAGCAGATTCTGGATAATAGGTTCTTGATTGCCTTTGAAAGTCTCGAAACCGAATATTTTCTTTAATAGGTAGTGAAGATCATATTCTTCAAACTTCTTCATTACCACTCCATTTTTTGCCATAAACATTCCATTGCACCTGTAAGATGCACAAGATCAATTAAATTTAAAAAATTTTAGGTGAAATAAACAGTGTTTACTCCAACCCTTTAAAACCTCTTCTATTACAAAGTTAATCACATTTAAATGCTTTTATCCAAATTTATTTCATTTAAGAGTATTTTTCTAAAAAATATTGACCAACTTTTGCAATTATAGCAAATGGTCATGAATTATGTTGATCTTTTTTAATAATGTTTTCATTCGTCGTTATTCCTTAACTGCTGAAATTCAATAATATCCGGTATATTTTTTGAAGGAGTGCAAATGTCCGTAAAAATCCCTAATAATTGACATATAGATTGTTGAAAATGTTAGAAACAATATATAATCTAAAGTTAAGCAATTTTTGGGACATTCTGACATTTTTCGAAATATAATTGACAATTTTCTAAACGTTGAACTGGCAAAGGTCATTTTTGCTGGCATGGACAGCCTTAAAAACCACACTTTATTAATTCTTACATTTGCACAGGCTTGTAAACATTTGCTCCGGGGTTTTGTTGTGGCTCTGAAAAAGGTTTGCTGGATCACTATTCGGCATGGCCGCAAAAAATTAATTTCATCCACATGCCAGGTTGTGCTTCAATACATCTTTATATAATTGAGTTATGGGGAAAAAGGTAGAAGATTACAATGCTTACCGCCAGAAAATGAATAAGCGCTTGTTGGCTTCAGATAATCTGGTAATAAAACGTATATTCAATATTGACACCAATGCATACCAGGAAGGTGCATTGCCAGTTAAAACAAAGGAAATGCTTGGGCTTGTAGCTTCGATGGTTTTACGTTGCGACGACTGTATTAAGTACCACCTTTTACGCTGCCACGAGAACGGACTTTCCGGAAAAGAACTCTTTGAAGTATTAGCTATAGCAAACCTTGTGGGAGGCACTATTGTTATTCCACATACGCGTCGGGCTATTGAATTTTGGGATGATATTAACGTGTAATACTCTTTATGAATTTGAATAAAGTGAGAATGGATTTTCAGGAATACAGGAAAAACAGGGCAAACGGAAAGGCAAAATATTTTTCACAATTGTCTTTAGTTATGTTTGGTGTAATTATTCTCTTTTTTGTAAACAGCAAGGACATTAACGGTCAGGTAACAAAAGTGATGGGTACGGTTACCGATTCTATTACCAAACAACCACTTCCTTTTGTAAATGTTTATATCAAAGGAACGGCAATTGGCGTTACTACAGGGTTCGACGGAAATTATTCCCTCGAATCACGTCTGGTTTCTGATGTTCTTATTGCTTCATTCATTGGATACAAGCAAGGGATAAAACAAATAGTGCGTGGTAAATTTCAGACAATTAATTTCTCACTTCTTCCTGACGATGTTCAGCTTTCAGAAGTTGTGATAAGACCGGGAGAAAACCCGGCAGAAATAATACTAAGGAAGATAATAGAAAAAAAAGCTGAAAATAACCGGGAAAAATATGATGCATATCAGTATGAAGCTTATACCAAGATACAGTTCGATGCAAATAATATTTCCGAAAAATTCAGGAACAGAAAAATATTTAAGCCTTTTCAGTTTGTTTTCGATAATCTCGACACATCCTCAGTAAACGGGAAAGCATACCTCCCAATCTTTCTCTCAGAATCACTTTCGGATGTATATTTCCGTAAGAATCCACGAGATCAGAAAGAGGTTATCAAAGCAACACGTATTTCAGGTATTCAGAACGAGAGCATGTCACAGTTCGTTGGTGATTTGATTCAAAATTTAAATATCTATGACAACTACCTTTTGTTATTCCAGAAAAATTTTGTTAGCCCGGTAGCAAATATTGGCCTCGCATATTACAAATATTATCTGGTGGACAGTACTTTTCTGGAAGGTAAATGGTGCTATAACATTGTGTTCAAGCCCCGAAGGGTGCAGGAACTCACTTTTACTGGCAACTTCTGGGTAAATGACACCAGTTTTGCTGTTAAAAAGATGGACATGAAGATTGCTGGCGATGCGAATATCAATTTTATCAATGACCTTGTTATTTCCCAGGAATTTGAGAAAATCGGAAATCGTAACTGGATGTTGGTAAAGGATAAGATGATTGCTGATTTTAATGTTATCGAAGATTCCCGGGTCACTATGGGTTTTTTTGGCACAAAGACAACAACGTACCGCAATTTTGAATTTGAAGAAACAAAAGATCGTAAGATATACGCACTCCCTACCAATATTGTGGTTTTAGAAAATTCAATCCATAAAGATGATAACTTTTGGCAACAGGCCAGACATGAAGAATTATCGAAAGATGAACGCACCATTTTTCATATGATTGACACCCTTAAAACCCTCCCTGTTTTTAATACTTACGTGAATGTTATAAAGATGATTACAACCGGTTATTGGGTTAAAGGGAACTTTGAAGTTGGGCCTTATATGTCATTACTGAGTTTCAATTATTTGGAAGGCACACGCCTAAGGTTTGGCGGCCGCACCAGCAACGATTTCAGTACAAAAATAATGTTTGAAGGATATGGCGCTTATGGCACGCTTGATAAAAAGATGAAATACAGCGGTGGGTTCCTTTACATGATTGATAAAAATCCCCGAAGGGCTCTCTCTGCATCTTTCAAATACGATATAGAGCAACTAGGTCTTAGCCAGAATGCTTTTCGTGAAGATTTTTTGCTGGCTGGCCTGTTTAGCAAGAATACTACCAACAGCCTGTCTATGGTGAAGCAATATAAGTGTTCCTACGAGCATGAATGGTTCAGCGGGCTGTCCAACACAATCTTATTTTCCGATCGCATACTTCTCCCAACTAATAAGAAAGGTATAACAATATATAACGATATTACCAATGACACCAGCATGTTGAGCAAGATTACAACCTCCGAAATAGCACTTAACACGCGCTTTGCATACAAGGAAAAAGTTATAATGGGTGAATTTGAACGGACGAGCCTTGGTGGAAAATATCCGGTTTTGGACATACTCTATGGTTATGGTATCAAGGACTTCCTGAATAGCGATTACGAGTACAGCCGCTTACAGATTAGAGTACAGCATTGGTTTAACCTTTCTACTTTTGGATGGTCGAAATATAGCATTGAAGCAGGTCAGATATGGGGTAAGCTGCCATTTCCGCTGCTAAAGATACATTCGGGCAACGAAACTTATTGGTACGATGAATCCGCCTTCAACCTGATGTATTATTATGAGTTTGTAAGCGACAAATACCTCAGTTTCCTGTATGCTCATCATTTCGATGGGCTTTTTCTGAATAAAATTCCTTTGATGCGTAAATTGAAATGGAGGGAACAAGCTCAAATCAGAGGAGTTGTAGGCAGCCTGGCATCTAAAAATAGTAAGTATACGGTGTTGCCGCCAGGTTCATATTCATTGTCTAAGCCCTATTTTGAAGCAGGGGCCGGTATTGAGAATATTTTTAAAATAATTCGTGTTGATGCGATATGGCGTTTGTCGTACCTCAACCATGAGCGGGCATCCAAATTTGGCGTATTCGTTTCCCTTCAGTTTGATTTTTAGTTACATTTGCCTGCCTTGCAACTTCTTGAATTAGTAAGGAATATTAATTATTTAATTTTGATATGATCCTCCGCACCGAAAATATTGTAAAAAAATATCGCAGCCGCACTGTAGTTAACAACGTTTCTGTTGAAGTAAATCAGGGAGAAATCGTTGGCTTACTTGGCCCAAACGGAGCCGGAAAAACAACCTCTTTTTATATTATTGTTGGCCTTATCAAACCTTTATCAGGAAAAGTTTTTCTCGATAAAACCGAGATTACAAACGAACCAATGTACAAGCGCGCCCAGCGTGGTATTGGATACCTGGCACAGGAAGCATCTGTTTTCAGGAACCTGAGTGTGGAGGATAATATTCTTGCTGTTCTTCAATTCACCAAATTATCACGCGACGAGCAGCATGAACGACTCGAATCGCTAATTTTAGAATTCGGATTGCAGCAGGTTCGCAAGAGTAAAGGAATTCAATTGTCAGGAGGTGAGCGGCGGCGCTGCGAAATAGCCCGTGCTTTGGCTGTGGATCCAAAGTTTATATTACTGGATGAACCATTTGCAGGCGTTGATCCAATAGCTGTAGAAGACATTCAGAATATTGTTGCAAAACTTAAAACTAAGAATATTGGGATTCTTATTACCGACCATAACGTTCACGAAACCTTGTCGATAACCGACAGGGCTTACCTTCTTTTTGAAGGTTCAGTGCTGATGGCAGGTTCATCGCAGGAACTGGCAGCCAATGAACAAGTTAGGAAGGTTTACCTGGGAAAGAATTTTGAACTTAGATAATAGTCTGACATACAAGGTTAAAAGTTGTTCTATTTTCAAATCAACCATCTTTTAAGTAAATATTTAATTTCTGGCCTTTCTGTTTCGATTCTTCAAGATGATTACCCTTCCTCTGGCTTAGGTTGAGAACTTGCTCCAGCAGATCAAAAGTGTTCTTGATTTTTAATTACTTGTTGGCTGCTTTTCTGCGGATAACCGACATAAGAATGAAAAGTAGAATGATTGCCGGGATGGCAATGAAATGCAAGATTATCAGCAGCAGTATTGAAAACCCGACAAACGTAAATTGCGATTTGTTATCTTCCCAACGGAAGTTTTTAAATTTTAGCGCAAAAAGCGGGATTTCGGCTATTAGCAGATACGACATCAGTACACTAAGTCCAAGAAGAAAGAAGTAATTGCCAATTAATGATGTTAATAGCATGAGCTTTTCCCCCGATTGTCCTGACTGAATCAGAATCATAGGTAAGGAGGCAATAAACAAGGCGTTTGCTGGTGTTGGCAGACCAATGAATGAGTCAGATTGCCGTGTGTCAATATTAAATTTTGCAAGTCTGAGAGCAGAAAACACAGTAATAAGGAATGCAAAGTAAGGATAAGGGTTCATCCAACCCGCTTCTTTCCCTGGCAGGTTGGCACAATTTAGCATCAATTGATACATGATGACACCTGGCAGCAAGCCGAACGAAACTACATCGGCAAGCGAGTCCAACTCTTTGCCAATTGCCGATTTAACATTTAGTGCCCGTGCAACCAATCCGTCTGCAAAGTCGAAAATGGCTGCTGCACCCATAAGGATAACCGCAGCAGTTGTATGACCGCTAAAAATGGCCGCAATACCAACGCATCCGCTTAAGAGGTTGAGTGATGTTACAAAGTTTGGGATATGTTGTTTCAGTTTCATGAAATTATTTTCGCAAAAATGAATGTTCAAAGTTATGGAAATTTGTTGAAGGATGCCGGATATATTGATATTCCGGCTTTTCATCTTAATCTTTTTTAAATTTACCTTTGCGCAGATAAACAATCATACCGGCTTGTCAGTTTAATCTATCCCAACAGATGTGGAAACCTATGAAAGAAAAGGAATTTCAGGCTTTATCTCATCAGGAAAAAGTAGAACTTTTGTTCGATCAGGGGCAGGAGTTGATGAACCGCATTTTTGTATTTTATAACATCAAACTTTATTCACTTTTCGATTTTTATGTGGAAATATGGTATAAGCAAACAACAAATAAAATTGACAAGCTAAATATTGTTAAACTTACTGATATTGTCCACCTTTACGAAAGCCAGATTAATATTCAGGATCTGTTTTCCTGAAAACTACTTTACTGTTTAATACTTCTATGAACTATCCACAAAGCATTCGCATTTCCGATTACACCTACGATCTTCCAACAGGAAAAATTTCTGCTTTTCCACTCGAAAAACGTGATGAGTCAAAATTGCTTATTTATAAGGATGGAGATATTTCCGAATCACAGTTTCTGAACCTTAGCGATCATCTCCCTGATGGAGCAACTCTCGTATTTAATGATACCCGAGTAGTCCGGGCGCGCCTCATTTTTAAGAAACCTACAGGGGCACGGATTGAACTGTTTTGTTTGGACGAAGGACTGGGCGAAGACACTCAACTGGCGTTCGCCCGCCATGGTTCGGTTAAATGGAAATGCCTTGTCGGGAATGCACGCCGTTGGTCTTCAGGGACTCTTACACAAAAGATTGACACTGCAAATGGCGAATTAATTCTTAATGCAGAAATTCTGGAACGGGTCAGCGACGGATGGCTAATCAACTTTTACTGGCAACCCGGCAATCTATCATTTAGCGAAGTTTTGGAAATGGCCGGGAAAGTTCCTTTGCCACCATACATCAGCCGCGAAGCGGATGAAAATGATATAACGCGTTATCAGACTATTTATGCCCGTAGTAATGGCTCAGTAGCAGCGCCCACAGCAGGGCTGCATTTCAGCAAAGATCTTTTTGAAAAGATAGAATACCGAGGTATCAGGAGGGAATATCTAACGCTTCACGTTGGTGCGGGTACCTTTAAACCGGTGAGCTCAGAAATAATTGGGGAGCATCAGATGCACCGGGAAATGATAATTGTTACAAAGGATACAATTCTCGCCTTGTTAGATAAGCAAAGCAAAATATTTGCGGTAGGGACAACCAGCCTTCGTACACTTGAAAGCCTTTATTGGTTTGGCGCAAAACTAATTAAAATAATAAATGAAGACAGGATGGAAGTTGGGCAATGGGATCCTTATAGCTCATTAAATGAAAACCCTGTGGATACTGATAAAGCATTGCAGGCTATTTTGAAATATATGGATAAATTGGGGAAGACGAGTATAAGTGGATTCACAAGCCTGATGATAGTTCCTGGATATAAGTTCCACGTTTGCCAAGGGTTGATAACAAATTTTCATCAACCCCAGAGTACCCTGCTTTTACTGGTGGCGGCATTCGTCGGGCCAGGATGGCGACAGGTATACAACTATGCGCTTGTTCACGATTTCAGGTTTCTCAGTTATGGTGATGCCTGTCTGTTTTATCTGAATACCAGATGTTAAAGTCAGAACTAACAGGACTTGTGATTGCTGGTGGCAAAAGCAGCCGTATGGGCGTTGAAAAAGGACTGGTTCAGTTTGGCGGCAAACTGTTGATCAGATACCCGGTGGATCTGTTAAAACAAGTCTGTTCCAACGTAGTAATTTCAGCCAATTCTACTGCTTATGATTTCCTCAAATTGCCGGTTATTCGCGACAGCAATTTGGATGGAGGGCCGATGTCCGGCATTTATTCAGGATTGCAGGCCGCCTCTACTGAATATATTCTCGTTTTAAGCTGCGATATGCCACTTGTAAATCTTGGATTGCTACAGCATCTTATCGCTTCATCTGATAGAACAAAAGCATCTGTTGTCCTTCACAAGAGTTTTACTGAGCCACTTTGCGGGATTTACCACCGTGAACTTATCGCTGAATTGAAAAGCCATATCGCTGCGAAAAAATTCAAATTGATTACTTTCCTTGAAAAAGTTAATGCCAGAAATATTGAAATAACCGATAACCTGCCGTTTTACAATCCTGATCTTTTTTTGAACGTGAATACACGGGATGATCTGGTGCGTGGCGA
>CAZEDO010000005.1:54025-65255 GCA_964511085.1 uncultured Lentimicrobiaceae bacterium | reverse complement strand
AGTGCCGATGAATCTTGGAATGACATGAGTTGCATGAAAAACTAAAAATGAGTGGTTGACCTCTTTTCTCACCTTACCAAATGGCATTCCAAGCCAAGACATTCAACAGGTTCTTTGCTGCAATGGACCCTCAAAAGTTTCAGCAATTTTTACAGCGTTGTCCGAATCCCTTGCCCAAAATTATCCGGGGAATATAGTTGCCATTTATGCCATGGGTTGCCAGAAGAAGATCGCAAAGTAAATTCGCAGTAAAAAGGCGAATATCTATAGGGGTAAAAGAAAACTAACCTTACTTTATTGATGATATTAGAGACAGCTTCAAAATGTTGGAACCAGAAGAATTTACCCAACTCCTTGACTTTTGCCACGGAAGTATAGCAACAAGGAAATGTACTTGAATTACAGATCTCAGTCTGATAGAAAAACCACCCTTGTGGAAATCACAAAGTGCCATTATCAGAATCGAAAGTGAACGACAAATAAGATCATCTGTTAATACTCAAACCGAAACTCGTTATTATATGAGCAGCCTATGTGCAGGAGCAAATCAAATCCACAAAGCTATACGCTCGCATTGGGGTGTTGAAAACAAGGTACATTGGAGTTTGCATGTGGCTTTTATTGAAGATGGCTATCATAAAAAAGCTGGAATTACTGCGTCTAATTTATATTTAATCAATAGGTTAGCATTAAACCTGCTTAAAAAGAGGAATCCAAATATTAGCCTTAAAGCAAAAAACTGCTGGCTGGTTGGAATCCGGAGTGTGTTTTTAAAGTTCTTAATTTTTAATGCGCCGCCCCTGACCACTTACCTATATAAGGCCAGAAAGCGTATATTTGCGGCAAAATTGCATAGGATGATCCGTACACACGAAAACGAAAACAGGATAGTAGTTGGCATCACGAATGGCGACATGAATGGTATTGGTTACGAGGTGATAATTAAGGCATTGCTCGATCCCAGAATTTTCGAACTCTTTGCACCGGTAGTTTATGGTTCGTCGAAAGTGGCATCGTATCACCGGAAAAGCTTAAATATTAACGATTTTAGCTTTAACCTTATCAAAACTGCCAGCCAGGCAAATCCTAAACGGCCTAATATCATCAATGTACACGATAAAGACATTAAGATTGACATTGGTTTATCTACTCCTGAAGCAGGAGAACTTTCCATGCTGGCACTGGAAGCTGCCGTTGATGATCTTAAGAATAAACAAATAGATGTACTGGTTACAGCTCCGATAAATAAAAAGAACATTCAATCAGATACATTTCATTTTACTGGCCACACTGAATATCTGGCCGATAAATTCGGGGTGAATGATTTTCTCATGCTGATGGTTAGCAACCAAACACGTATTGGAGTTGTAACCGGACACATTCCCCTGAGTGAAGTTCCTAAAGTAGTTACCGAAGACCTGATTTTGCGAAAGCTGAAAATCATGAATGAATCGTTAAAGATAGATTTTAACATTCGCAAACCCCGTATAGCTGTGCTTGGAATGAATCCGCATGCAGGTGACGAAGGTTTGTTGGGCAGCGAGGAAAAGACACTTATAATACCAGCTATTGAACAAGCTTTTGCTGGAGGCATCCTTGCTTTCGGGCCTTTCCCTGCCGATGGTTTCTTTGGATCGGATAACTACACCAAGTTCGACGGCATCCTTGCCATGTACCACGATCAGGGGCTAATTCCTTTTAAAACCATCTCCTTTGGTTCAGGTGTTAATTTCACTGCCGGCCTGCCGGTAGTGCGTACTTCTCCGGCTCATGGAACTGCCTATGACATTGCCGGAAAGGATATGGCCTCACCGGATTCATTGCGTGCTGCAATGTACCTGGCATGCGATATTTTTAACAACCGGTTAATGCAACAGGAACTAAATGCGAACCCGTTGATCTTAAGTAAATTTGAAGCTGAAAAGTAGCATACTCTCAAATATGTCCTGATGCCGAAAAACAATTATTCTATTGAGGACATTGCCCGTATCGTTAAGGGAATAATCCTGCAGGAAGGGAATGAGCAGGAACCCATCTGCGAACTGCTTATTGATAGCCGCAAGCTTGCATCTCCGTCTCAAAGCCTTTTTTTTGCGCTGGTTAGCAAGCGCAATGATGGTCATAAATATATCCTGGATTTGTATGAGAAAGGTGTGCGGAATTTCATCGTTTCATCCGAACCGGATAATCTGTTGCTATGCAGCGATGCCAGTTTCGTGCTGGTAAAAAACACCCTTTTTGCCCTCCAAAACCTATGTGCTGCCCATCGTAAACAATTTAAAATCCCTGTTATAGGTATCACTGGTTCCAATGGAAAGACCATTGTAAAAGAGTGGCTTTATCAATTGATGTTTGAAGATAAAAACATCGTTCGCAGCCCAAAAAGTTATAACTCGCAAATTGGTGTACCGTTATCGGTATGGCAAATGTCGCAGGCGAATGATCTGGCAATTTTCGAGGCAGGGATTTCAGAGCCAGATGAAATGGAACGCCTTCAGATGATGATACTTCCGACAATCGGTATTTTCACCAATGTAGGCCATGCCCACGATGAAAATTTTATCAACCTTAACCAGAAAGTAGGGGAAAAACTAAAGCTGTTTACGAAAGTGGAAACACTTATCTACAGCACCGACCATAACGAATTGCACGAACGCCTCTTAAAGACTGGCCTTATCGACCTTATCAGCACCTTTACATGGAGCCGCAAGAACAAGGCCGACTTGCTGATACGCACCACTTCGCCTGAAAAACACAGCACCACTATTAAAGCAGAATTTAACGGTAAAATGATTGAGATTACCATACCTTTTACCGACGAGGCTTCGGTGGAAAATGCAATTCACTGCTGGGCAACACTTCTTTACCTGGGATATGATAATACCATGATAGCCTCCCGAATGCTCACGCTGAACACTATTGCAATGCGGCTGGAAATGAAGGAAGGTATTAATAACTGTTCACTGATAAACGATTCGTATAGTTCAGATATCGATTCGCTGTCCATTGCACTTGATTTCCTTCAGCAACAAAAGCAACATCGAAAAAAAACAGTAATCATTTCCGACATCCTGCAAAGCGGGAGAAGCGACAACCATCTATATGGCGAAATTGCAGAATTGCTTGTGCAGAAGAATATTGATCACATCATTGGAATTGGCAAAGCAATAGGGCGGCAATCAAACCTTTTTCCGATGGAAAAAACATTCTTCGAAAGCACGGATGCTTTTCTGGAAACATTTGCCTTTTCTTCCTTTACCAACGAGACTATATTGCTGAAAGGCGCCCGTATTTTTGAATTTGAACGCATCAGCGAGGCATTGCAGCAGAAAACGCATGAAACAGTGATGGAAATTAATCTGAATGCGTTGGTTCATAACCTTAATTATTTCCGCTCCAAACTTGAACCAGGTGTAAAACTAATGGCAATGGTTAAAGCTTTTTCCTACGGGAGTGGAAGTTTTGAAATTGCCAATATCCTGCAATTCCATAGGGTGGATTACCTTACAGTAGCATATGCCGACGAAGGTGTAGAACTACGCAAAGCAGGGATTAACCTCCCGATTATGGTGATGAATCCTGATGAACAGAGTTTCGATTCTATGCTTAAGCATTGTCTGGAGCCAGAAATCTATAGCTTTCGTACGTTGGAGATGCTCGAAGCTTCTCTTGGACGCAGGACTCACCAAAATGCCCCGATGCCTGTTCACCTCAAATTAGATACAGGGATGCACCGCCTGGGTTTCGATGCGTCGGAACTCGGCGAACTCATACGAAGGATAAAGAATAACGCAATGCTTCAGGTATGTAGTGTATTTTCGCACCTGGCAGCAAGTGACAACCCTGATTTGGATGATTTCACAAGAAAGCAAATTGAGCTTTTCCGACAGATGAGCGATCGTTTGCTACAAGCATTCGAATATCCTATCCTCCGACATATTCTGAACTCCTCGGGTATCAGCAGGTTTCCTGAAGCAGAATTCGACATGGTAAGGCTTGGAATAGGGCTTTATGGAATAGGTGCATATGAATCTGAACAGAGTCAGTTAGAAAATGTGAGTACATTAAGATCGTGTATTTCTCAGATCAAACTTGTGAATGCCGGCGAATCCGTGAGTTATGGCCGCCACTGGATAGCTGAACGTGATACACGTGTTGCTGTAGTCCCTATTGGTTATGCCGATGGTCTTAGCAGACGGTTGAGCAACGGCAAAGGGCACTTGTTAGTGAATAACAGCCTTGTACCTATTATCGGCAATATCTGTATGGATATGTGCATGATCGATCTAACAGGAACTGAGGCAAAAGAAGGCGATGAGGTAATTATTTTTGGCAAAGAGTTGCCTATCATCCGACTGGCTGAAGAGTTGGAAACAATCCCTTATGAAATTCTTACAGGGGTTTCCCGACGGGTAAAAAGAGTGTATTTCCAGGAATAGCTGTTTCGGGAATCCAATCTCAAACATAACACTTAAAGCACAAACAAGCATTTCAATACAACAGGGATGAACTACCGGACGTATTCCTTCAGCTTCTATCTCTGCATGCTTTTCGGAATCTCCTTTTTCTTTTTCCGCTTTTTATTTCCTCCGGTCAATATTCTATCATGGGATGTTTTTGGGTATTACCTGTACCTCCCGGCTAAATTTATTTACAATGATGTAGGCTTGCATGACATTTCATGGGTAAAAACAATCATTGAAAAATATCAAACTACCGGAACCCTTTACCAACTGAACACATTGCCGCTTGGTGGCTTTGTGATTAAATACAGTATGGGCCTGGCTATTCTGAATTCCCCGGCATTTTTTGTGGCACATATGCTTGCTGGTTCCCTTGGTTATCCGGCAGATGGTTTCTCGCTTCCTTATCAATATGCGTTTGCGATAAGCGGCCTCGTTTACGCAACGATTGGTGTTTTTATGCTTCGCCGGATACTCTTGCATTTTTTTGATGAAAAGGTAACTTCCATCGTATTGATTATTACTGTAGCAGGAACCAACTATTACCAGCTTACCGCATTTGAAGGCTTCCTTACGCATAATTACCTCTTCACGCTCTATTCTTTTATTCTTTGGTTTACCATTCGCTGGCATGAGCAACCCAAGGCAAAATATGCTTTTTTGCTGGGATTATCCATGGGGATGGCAATACTTACAAGGCCTTCGGAACTCGTATGTATTCTCATTCCTTTGTTGTGGAATGTTTCCTTTAAAACCAAATGGCAATCTGCAGGCAGGAACTGGCAACATTTGATTTTTCTATCCATAGCAATGCTTCTGGCAGGATTCCCGCAAATGCTTTATTGGAAATTAACAACCGGTCAATGGCTCTATTACAGCTATAATAATGCAGGCGAAGGGTTTGATTTTGCAAGGCCATACCTGTCACAAGTTCTGTTTGGCTTTCGTAAAGGTTGGTTTGTTTATACACCGGTGATGGCTTTTGCAATGGCAGGTTTTTATTACTTATACAAACAAGGCAGAGCCTTATTCCCTGCAATACTCATTTACTTTTTGTTTAATCTTTATGTTGTGGCAAGTTGGACCTGCTGGTGGTATGCCGGAGGAAGTTACAGCCAGCGTGCGTTATTATCGTCATATGTTGTACTGGCTTTGCCTTTGGGATATCTTATTAGGGAACTGCTCAAGATGCGCCGGGTTATCTTATTTCCGGCATTTGGAATAATAATTCTGCTTATATTGCTTAATCTTTTCCAGACCTGGCAATGGATGCACGGAATACTTGACAGGGAAAGGATGACACGTGCGTATTACATAGCTATCTTTGCCAAGACCTCAGTTTCTGAAACTGATCGTAAGTTATTACTTTTTCAAAGGCCTGGCGAAGATGAAGAAATATTAAAAGATGAACAAAATTATCATCAAAGAAAACTTGCTTTGCTTGATTTCGAAAACCCAACGGGGATAGAGAGCAGGATTTATAAGGATAAGGCTTTTTCAGGGAAATACTCTCTACAATTAGATTCGGTAAATATATACTCACCAGGGTTCGAAATCAGTTTTGATGAACTTACAAAAAAGGATTATGCATGGATAAGAGTAAGCATTGAAGTGTATCCTTTTGCTGATGTGATTTCGAATCCAGCCTCGCTGGTGGCAAGTTTTGAACACAATGGCGAAGCGTATAAATACAAAGCCGAAGGAATCCAAAAAGATAAATTTAATGTTAAAACCGGGCAATGGAATAAAATCAGTTTTGATTACATCACACCTCAGATCCGGTCCGTTAAAGATAAACTGAAAGTCTATTTCTGGTTGCAGGGCAAACAACCCATTTTGATCGATAATTTAAATGTAGACGTGTGGGAGGAAAAGTAACGGGTAAGTAATTCACGTACTTTCTATTGTTTTTAGTTAATACCTTTGATAAATTCTAAAATATTACAAAGTGGCTATAAAATCTTCCCTGTTTTCATGGTACAATCCCGAAAAACCTACTGAACGGTTGATTGCAGGCTTACTCCTTCTGGCTTCCTTAGTACTTTTGGTAGTAATTACCTGGCTCTCCGATGGTATTTACACAGGTTCGGACAATATTATGCATTACCAGATTGCCCATTTTTCGTGGAAACATCCGGAATTATTCCTTCACCATTGGGGGAAGCCTCTTTTTACTTTGTTCAGTTCGTCCCTTGCGCAATTCGGCTTCTTCGGGGCAAGGCTGTTTAATATACTTGCCGGGTTGGCAACGGCTTGGCTGGCTTATCTTACGGTGAGTCGTCTCGGTTTCCGGAATTCCTATATGGTGATAATATTCGTGGTTTTCGCACCGATGTATTTTATGATGCAGATGACTTCCCTCACCGAAATTCTTTTCAGCTTTGTATTGATGTTGGCCATTTACCTCTATTTTACTGACAGTTTAATGCTTTCGGCGATAGTGTTATCCTTTCTGCCACTCGCCCGCACCGAAGGGATTATTATACTTCCAATCTTTGGGCTGGCTTATCTTCTGCGTCGCAAATGGTGGGCAATCCCTTTGCTTGCAACAGGTTTTATTGAATATAGCCTGGCCGGTTGGCACTATTATCATGATTTTCTCTGGCTAATAAACCAAAACCCTTATAACGGCGCCAAGGAACTTTATGGAACCGGTTCATTACTTCATTTTGCAAAAGACACTAAGTCTATTTCCGGATTCCCTCTGGCATTTCTTATGCTGGCCGGCTTATTGTACATTGGATGGACGGTGTTTAAATCTTCAAAGGCTGATCGCCGGAAATCATTGAATATTTTATGGATCATATTTGTGCCTTATGCAGTTTATTTCATCTTTCATTCAATATTATGGTGGAAAGGAATGGGTGGTTCGGCCGGACTTACCCGCGTAATTGCCGCCGTGCTTCCTCTTGCCTGCATTATTAGCTTCCTCGGGTTTCAGGCTGTAATGAAATTGCTTTCGTTCAGCAGGTTGGCATCAGTATTCTTTTTAGTAGCTATAACTTTCTTAATTATCCGAACAACTTTTAAAGTAAACAATGTTCCTGTTAAACTCGAAACCGCTGACAAAGTTGTAAAAGAGACTGCCGATTGGATATTCTCGGAAAAAATGAATAGTAAAATGATCTACTATTATGATCCACAGGTCAGTTTTTTCCTTGACCTCGATCCATGGGATGCAACAACAAACAGAGCTGTTATTTTTGATGGTGGCTTAAACATGAACCTGTTAGCGGAAAACAGCCTGCTGATTTGGGATGCTCATTTTGGACCTAACGAAGGGAACGCTCCTCTTGATACTTTGCTTAACCAGCACAGCCTGCAACTTCTTAAAGTTTTCCGGCCCGACCAACCTTTTACCGTTATGGGTGGATACAATTATGAAATTTATGTTTTCAAGAGGTTGCCGGCAAATAATGCAAATATAAATAACCGGACTATTATTCACCAGATGGATGCTGCCCAGGCTGCACAAAGCGAACAAAAAACCTTGCTGACCATGGACTTTGAATCCGGATCAACAGATCAGCAGAAACTGAAACTTACCCGGGAATCTGCTTATTCAGGCAAGTCGTCCTATAAGCTAAGCAGCACAGATGAGTATGGGCCGGGATCCTCTTCCTTATTATCAGTTATCAACCCTGCCAATGTATTTCCTATGCGCATCGAAGCCTCTGTTTATGTTTTTGCAAAACAAAAATCTGCGACAAACCAGGTGTCCCTGGTCATTTCATGCGAAAAAGAAGGCAAACCATATCTCTACCAAACAGCTGACTTGGGAACAACAGTTGCACCCGGGAAATGGACAAAATTATCCACCTGGGTAAATATGCAGGAATGCAAGTCTTCGTCTGACATTATAAAAGTATATGTGTGGCATCGTGGTAAAGACGAAATGTTGCTGGATGATTTTTCTGCAGAATTAATTTTGCGAAAAGGGAAATAGCCCTTCGGCGAATGTCGCTAAATCATAAAGACGCTTAACCAATAAATTTAATCTTATTCATGGCATAAAAAACCATCTTAAGAAGTAATATTCCATGTTTGAATCGTGAAATATTTGTATCCCCGTATATTCGAGCCCTATAACGGATTGGCACTTCAACAGTCTTTAAATTTAATTTGGAAGCACCGAATATGAGATCAAAATCACCAAACGGATCGAAATCGCCAAAGTAGCTCCTGTTCGCAATCAGCTTTTCATAATTCTTTTTCGTGAGTACTTTTGTTCCGCATAGTGTATCCTTCATTCGTTGGCCAAGCAGCCATGTGAACATCATGGAAAAAAACTTATTTCCAAGCATATTTAAGCTTCGCATAGCTTCTTTCTCCATAGGATAAACCAGTCGCGTACCGTTGATGTATTCGCCCTTCCCGGTAGCCAGGGCATTATAGAATTTTGGCAAATCTTCGGGCGGAACAGTAAGGTCGGCATCCAGAATCATGAGGATATCGCCTTTTGCATTGGCAAATCCTTTACGAACTGCATCACCCTTGCCTTTGCCCGGTTGCACATAGTAACTCAGATCACGGATATCCTTATATGCTTCACAAACCCGTTTTATTTCGTCCAGAGTATCATCTGTCGAGTTGCCTTCAACGAAAATAATCTCTGTGTGTTTACCCATGTTTGGGGTACGCTTGACGGCTTCCTCGATGTTGCCTTTTTCATTGCGGGCGGGAATTACAACGGTAACACTATATAGCTCGTTATCTTGTGGCTCATCTTTCTGCTTACGTGCAGTAATATAGCCTGTGAAACAAAGCCGGTTTAACAGCGGAAGAAAAGCTATATATTTATTAATAAACCATGAAAGAAGCGGAATATATCTAGGGCAAAGAAACCGTCTGCCTGTCTTCACAATATCAAATCCTTCGAGCTTAAGTAATCCTGAAATATCTCCGTGGTTGAGCCAATTCAATTGAGGTTGAGGCATCTTAAGGTGTAACTTTTCGGCCAGAGAAAGTACCGGGAGCCAAAAGAAGTTATGATAGTTAATGATCACACGTGTTTCAGGGGTAATCACCTTATTTAATTCCTTAAAAGCACGCTGGATATCCTCGAGGTAACCAAGTGTATCTGAAATCACAACGTAATCGAAGGTTTCGGTGAGGTTAATATCCTCTGCATCCATCTGGTAAAATTCCAGATGAGTGAATTGTGCCTTCGCAATTTCAATCATCTTACCCGATATATCAATACCAACACCCCTGGTGGGTTTGAGACTGTTCAGCAATTCGCCGGTTCCACAGCCAATTTCAAGTACTTTCGAGCTTTCCGGAATATTAAAACCAAAGAAACGCCAGAGGTCTTTGTTATAGTACCAATTACGCCTAAGATACATTGCCCGCTTAGAGGCGATTTTATCAATGGCGTTTTGAATACGTTTCTTGTTGGCAGATAGTTCGTTCATGAGCTACGATTCATTTTAATTCTTTTTTATAATCTGGAGATCATCGAAATAGAGCGTTGATTTCCCTGAATTCCAGGTGTAGATTTTCAGGTATTTCCCTTTCATGCTTTCGGGGAGCGAGAATGAAAGCAATAATTTATTCCATCCACCGGCATCGTTTATAACAGAAGCACATGTCTGACTATAAAATGATGCAGCGTCAGGCCCTGCTGCTACAAGGCATCCATCGTCTTTACTACCCTGCCGCCAAACAGAAACTTCAAAAATATCGCCAGGTGCAATAGTGTCCAAAGTAATTGTCATTGCGTAAGGTGCAGCAGGAGTAAGCCGGGCACTGAATTTTCCGGAATGCGCTTTTTCGTCCGACCTTGTCCCACTCATCGCAAATTTATATCCGTTAGCCGAAAGGCAGGATTGTTGGTCATCACTCAACTTTTCTGCATCACAAAGAATCTCTTTTGTTCCTTTTTGACTTACACCAGCCGAATCTGTAGATATGGAAACTTCATAAATAGTCTGGTATTGTCCTTTAAAAACATCAGTAAGCGTTAGCCCCTGCTCCGAAAGGAAAGCGAAGTCCTCCTGCGTGAACGGGAAACCGCGTAATTGATTCAGGATAACAATCTTATTTCCATATATTGAGATAAGATTTTTAAAATCTATTGTGTGGTCCCATGTCCATAATTTTCGATTGGGCGCTTCATAGAAGAATGCATTTGGATACTTCTGTTCCAGATCGGACCGGTATTCCTGCCTTGCATAGATATTGCCGAAAAACAACGAAGGAACTAATGAAGAACTTGGCAGGCAATATAGTCTGGCATATGAGTCATCATATTTTGCCAAAAGATCCACTGTAATTTCATACTCCTTATTTGCCATTGGCGTGTAAAGCAGATTCTTTGCCTTTATTCCGGTGAGTGGAATAATGATTAAAATAACCATAACCAAAGCTGGAATTATATAACCGGTTATTATTTTATACCGGGAATGCCTGAGCACCGAAATCATGCTGAATACATTTAATGCCAACAAACTGGAATAAGACAACATATAGTGGTTACTTGGCATTTTTGCAACAAGGATCAGCCCTGCTATCTCAACAATTGTAGTAGCCAGAAGTACTTTAATCTCAATAGAAGCCTTGAAATTCCGGCGCAGCCCTGGAATTACCATGATTAAAATCAGGAACAACAACGATACCGCAACAACAATTAAAAACACAGGCCCCGAAGCCAGTAAATTCAACAGGTTGGAAAAATATGCCGACTTATCAATTATACCCGTGGCTCCACTTCCATACTGACCAGTATGAATCAACAACCCGGAAAACCAGTTTAACATACGTCCATA
>CAZEDO010000005.1:52559-53925 GCA_964511085.1 uncultured Lentimicrobiaceae bacterium | reverse complement strand
ACCGCACCAAAAACCTGGGATGTTGTGCCTGGGTGGTCAATGTGGCCAACAGGCTTCAGGTTGGCATTATTCAAAGAATTAAGAAGGTAACAATATTCCGGATCATAACCACCGCCATACCAATTGAACCCCCGGGTATGAATAGTTTCCAGGGAAGTGCCCAGCACAAAAACAGGTATGATAACTAAAAGCAGGTAAAAAAACTTACGTTGCATATTCAATGTTATTTAAGACATATCCCAGGTTTCGTTATTTGGAGTTTACCGTGGAATTTCATGTTTTATTTCTTATTATTTTGCTCGTAAGTCCACTCTGCATCAATATGAATCATCTCTTTAAGACTTATTTTTCTTTCCTTCGCTTTTTTCTTAACCAAAGTCAGCCAGCTCTTGTCCGATCTGATTTGCTGCTCAATTTCATTGATCTTCGTCTGAACCTCCGCAGGATTTAAAATTGCAGAGCCGCGATTCTCGGATTGATACTGCTCAACTGCAGCGTTCCTGACCATTTCTGACAGGTTATAATTCATCTCCTTAGCCTTTTTGGTTGAATTAGCGAGCCTTGTACTATCTGCCCAAATGCGGATTTCATAAAGCAGCAGTGTGTCCTCACGTGTAGGGTTCGTTTTCTTTTTAAACTCCTCACCATAGACATATGCAGCATCCATGTTGATCATTGCTTCGAGGCTCAGATGCATTATACCGGCCTTTCTAATTTCATCCATGAACCAATCCCTGTTACGCCTGATCTTTCCACCATACTCCATCACAATATCTTCGGCACTCACTTTCGGGTTGTAAATTTTATATAAATCCTCGGTAAAATTCCAGAATGCTGTGTAGAGAAATCGTTCGGTAACCATAAGGAGAATGACATCTCGTTTTTCCACTTCATCTTTCAAATTAAGCTGATCGGTAAACTGAGTACCCTTTACATCATTCGTGTAAACTTGCCGGTTGTAAATCCAGAAGGCCTGGTTTGAGAACACATTGAGCGGAATATCAAAGGAAGTCCAATTCCAATAATAGCTATCTGCAATGGTAAGCAACCTGGGGCGCGTTTTTCCTGCGCCATCCCTAAATTCAATCACCGGGTAAGCTAAATGTGGCTGGGGAATATGCCAGAGCAGGTTCATGGTACGCCAAACATCCAGGTCGGCTGAACTGGCTGTGTCGGCAAGATTGATTTGCCTGGTTACCATATCAGGCAAGTCGCAATTCCGCACTGCTTCAACATAGTGGATTAGCGAATCGGCGGCAAGTGTGGATGCATAATCACTCCAGTGAACTCCGGTAAGCGGATAGAGCGGATATTTTGATTCATTTTTTATTTTAGCAAACCAGGAACTGAAATTGATATATTTGAG
>CAZEDO010000005.1:0-52459 GCA_964511085.1 uncultured Lentimicrobiaceae bacterium | reverse complement strand
AGAAAACCGAAAAGGATATGTTTTACAGTTCTCATGATTTTAGAATCTGAAATAAATAAAAGGATTGAATCCAGTAGATGTGATTGCGCTCAAACTAATTACAAATAGCAGCACTGATGCGGCGAACATGGCCCCAACAGAGGACATACGATGTTCGCCACCAAATAATTTAACCTGCCAGTTTTCTATCCTGCCCGAAGCAGCAAAAAACGAAAACAGAACTGCCACACATAGAATTACCCACACTTTTATTCCATTTGTTCCCCAGTCCAATGAACCCTCTAAAACGAACATTTTTTTCAGGAAGATTCCTGCAAAATAAATATCTGGAGAACGGAACAAAACCCATCCAATCATAGTTATGAAAAATGTTATCACTATACTTGGTATCTTTCCGATAGCTTTATAAACCCTAAGCAGGAACAATCTGTCGGCAACCAGGAAAAACCCGTGAAAACCACCCCAGGCAATAAAGTTCCAGGCAGCACCGTGCCAGAATCCTGAAATAAGGAAAACGATCCATAAATTCATGTACATGCGCCAGGCGGGCACTTTGCTTCCGCCCAAAGGAATATAAAGGTAGTCGCGCATCCAGCGACCGAGCGTCATGTGCCAGCGACGCCAGAACTCGGAGATGCTTTGCGAAACATAGGGATTGTTGAAATTTTCGGGGAATTTAAAACCCATCATCCTTCCCAACCCAAGTGCCATATCAGAATATCCTGAAAAATCGAAATATATCTGGAATGTATATGCAACAATACCCATCCAGGCCAATGAAGTTGTAAGGTCATTAGCTCCGTAAGCAAATATCTTATCGGCCTGTTCGCCTAATACATTTGCGATCATAACTTTTTTGGCAAGCCCAACAGAAAAACGGAAGAATCCTGCCAACCTGTTATCCACCGTTTCGCTCGCCCTGCGATCAAGAATCTGGTCGGCAATTTCGTTATATCGGATAATTGGTCCCGCAATCAACTGCGGAAAGAAAAGGATATACAGACTGTAATCTTCCAACCGTCGCAAAGGGAGCTTTGCATCACGATATACATCAATTATATAGCTCAATTTGTGAAATGTAAAAAAAGAAATCCCGATTGGAAGTGCAATTCTTGCAAGGGATATTGGTAATGATCCAAATTGTGCGAGAACGATGTTAATATTGTCTGCAAAGAAGTTAGCATATTTAAAATATAGTAACATGCCAACATTAACTATAACCGCAAAAGCCAGCAATACTTTGCGTTTTCGGCCATTTGATGTATGGATAAAGTGAACTATATAAAAATCGAAGATGATGGACGCTACTACTAGCAAAATAAGCCTTGGCGCACCCCAGGCATAAAAGAATATGCTTGCAGCAACAGCAAACAGATTTCTGAAACGGCTTGGCAGGAGATAATAAACAAGCAGGAAAACTGGCAGAAAATACAACAAGAAAATACTACTACTGAAAACCATAATTGGATAACCTGCTATGTGCCTGAAAGCATTGTGAAAGGTGCAAAAGTAGAATAAAGTTTTATCATTTCAATAGGGTGGCAAAGCTGAGCAAACTACCTTCTGCTTGTGTTAGTAATTGTCTTCGTCAATACTTACATCTGCATTTTGCTGATCGGTAAAAGTTACGCAATTTATATCCACTGACAGCGGGTGTAACGGCGGGTCGAAATCACTGGTTGAGATTTTGAGCGTTTTATCGGCATAAACGCGTCTCATGAAGAGAGCCCAAATAGGGAGAGCCATATTGGCACCTTGCCCAAGCGATGTACTGCGAAAACGGATTGTCCGGTCGTCGCCTCCAACCCATACGCCGGTCACTAAGTCGGGGGTAATTCCCATAAACCAGCCATCGGAATTATTTTGCGTTGTACCTGTTTTGCCAGCAATCGGGTTGCGAAGTCCATACCGGTAGCGTAACCTTGCCCCTGTACCACTTTCTACAACTCCCTTCATTAGTGTAAGCATAAGGTAAGCTGTTTCTTCGCTCATGGCTTCGTCCTGGCGCGGGATAAAATTGGCGATGACATTACCATTCTTATCTTCTATGCGTGTGATAAAAACAGGCTGTGTATAAACTCCTTTGTTTGCATATGTATTCATCGCACCAACCATTTCGTAAAGAGTAAGGTCGGCTGTTCCCAGGCAGATAGAAGGTACAGCAGCAATTGGACTGGTAACACCCATTTTTCGGGCTACTTTAATTACAGCCTGTGGCGAATATCGTTTAATAAGAAAAGTAGATATCCAATTAATGGAATTGGCAAGTGCTTCTTTAAGAGTCACCATTTGGCCTTCCATATATTTGCTGGAATTTTTAGGCTCCCATTTTTCACCGGAAGGAAGATCAACGGAATATTGGATGTTGGCCACCTTGGAACAAGGCGAGAATTCACCTTCCTGCATTGCTACTGTATATACAAAAGGTTTAAAGGTAGAGCCTACTTGTCTGCGGCTTTGAATAACATGATCGTATTTAAAGTGTTCATAATTTATTCCGCCAACATATGCACGAACATAACCCGATTGAGGTTCAACTGACATAAGGCCTGTTTGTAGAAAAAACTTATAGTATCTGATTGAATCCATCGGACTTATAATAGTGTCGCGTTCTCCTTTCCAGGAAAAAATGCTCATCTTTACCGGAGTATTAAAGCTCCTCTTTATTGAATCATTGGATACCCCGGCTTTTTTTAGATTACGGTAGCGCTCCGAGCGACGCATGGATTGATCTAAAATTTTATTAATTTCTTCCTGCTTGTCCGGTCCTGTAAAATCGAAAGGAGCATGGCTGTTACCTTTCCAATGCTTATAAAAGGCAGGCTGTAGCTCACCACCTAGATGCTCTGCAACAGCCTGTTCAGCATAAAGCTGCATTTTAGAATTTATAGTGGTATAAATCTTTAATCCATCCTTGTACAAGTTATAGGTTTCTCCGTCAGGTTTATGGTTTTTGGTTATCCAGCCAAAAGCGGGATCAATAGTCCATCTCAATGAGTCGTTATGATAATCGGCTGTCTCGTCATAATTAGCTGGATCCGGTTCGGTAGCATATAGCATCATCCGAAGGTATTCCCTGAAATAAGTAGCCAGACCCGAGTTATGATCCTGCATCTGGTATTTGGAGATATCAATAGGTAATGAACGTAGTGAATCATATTGAGCAGTTGTAATGTAATCGTACTTTTCCATCTGGTGCAATACAACTTCCCTGCGTTTAAGAGCCCGTTCAGGATTACGTACCGGGCTAAAACGTGTGGGTGCATTAACGATTCCAATTAGCATTGCCGCTTCCTCTACTTTTAGATCGATAGGCTTTTTGCTGAAAAATGTCTTTGCAGCTGTTTTTATACCATAGGAATTACTGCCAAAATCTACTGTGTTCAGATACATTGCTATGATTTCTTCCTTGGTATAATTGCGTTCGAGTTTAATCGCCGTTATCCATTCTTTAAGTTTGGAAAATCCGAGTGAAATAAATGTACTGTGCTCTTTTCGTGGAAATAGATTCTTAGCCAGTTGCTGCGTAATCGTACTCCCTCCTCCTTTGTTTGTTTTTGTTATCATTCCAAATATCACCCTGAACATAGCCCGTCCATCGATGCCTGAATGTTTTTCGAAGCGGACATCTTCTGTGGCTATAAGTGCTTGTACCAAAGCAGGTGAAAGATCACTATAATGTACATTGGAACGATTCTCTATGTAATATTTGCCCAGTAATTCCTGATCGGCAGATATCACTTCGGAGGCAAGGTTGCTTTTTGGATTTTCTAGTTCTTCAAAGGAAGGCATAAAGCCGAGCCAGCCCATTGATATGGCAAAAAACATTAAAATAATGAGGACAAGTGTTGCTGCAAATGCTTTCCAGAAGCGTTTAAGCCAGTCCCCCATTTTAAGTTCCTTCTTTTTTACCATGACTGAAAATGATTAAAGCAGCTCTAATGATTCATAATACGGATGCCAACATCGCTGATGCCCCTTAGTTCCTTCTCGCGCATGGCTTGTTCTATGCCAATGAGGTATGTGCCGCCATGAGGAAAACGAACGCCTTGTTTAAATAGTATGCGACAGTCCTTGATGCTGCCCATACCTTTTCCATACCATTTACCATCAGGGGCTGCCAGGAGGCATTGCACAGTGTCGAGGGATTTGCCCCCTCCCGGAAAACGGGTTGTAACAAAAAGATATAAATTCCGGTAGCGGTAATCCGTCCGGTTTCGCACGTTCAGGTAAAAATCAAAATAATGCATCGTATCGGTAACCTGAATGTTGTAATAGAGTGTATCATGCTGTTTCCATGATCCGGAAGGAATATTCTGGTTTTCTTCGTAAAAGGCATCTCTGGCGCATGCTGTAAGGATCAATATTCCAAATATTGTATTAAAGTACAACAGCTTTATGGTGTGCTTCATGCCCTGGGATTCTTCGGTTTATCAAATCGGGTAAGATCGTCGAGTCCGACAACGTTTTCGAAGTCGCTCTTTTTCTCCGTAACCTTTGTAAAATTTTCCAGATTCTCGGGCATCTGTCCCTTTTTGTTCTGTTCGATTATTGCTTTTACATGGGTTACCGGAATTGCAAACATCTCGTTCTCGTTGCCTTTGTAACCATAATACAATAAGTCGGCAAATACGTCTGTTTTTTGATGTACTGCTTCTCCTTTTTTAGTTTTAAGTATTACGGGTTCAGGAAAATGCTTCAGTGCATCCAGATAAGCATCATATTCAAAGTTGAGGCAGCATTTAAGTTTTGCGCATTGGCCTGCAAGCTTTTGTGGATTTGGGGAAAGTTGCTGCGCCCTGGCCGAATTAGTAGAAACCGAATGGAAATTATTTAGCCAGGATGAGCAACAGAGTTCGCGGCCACATGAACCAATACCACCCAGGCGTCCGGCTTCCTGCCTTGCCCCTATCTGGCGCATTTCGATACGAACCTTAAATTCATCGGCCAGTACTTTGATAAGTTCCCTGAAATCAACACGATTATCAGCGGTATAGAAGAAAACAGCTTTCGTATCATCACCCTGGTATTCCACATCGTTTATCTTCATGTTCAGGTTAAGCCGAACTGCAATTTTGCGGGCCTTGAAAATAGCCTCATCTTCATGAGCAACAGCTACCAGCCATTTTTCAATATCAGTAAGACGGGCTTTTCGGTAAACTTTCTTTATATCCTCACGCTGACGATCAAGATTGTGTTTCTGCATCTGCAAACGCACAAGTTCACCTTTAAGGGAAATAATTCCAATATCATGACCGGGAGAGGCTTCCACTGCCACAATGTCTCCAACATGAAGGTCATTGTCGGAGGGAAGCCGGAAATAATCCTTGCGGTTGTTTTTAAACCTTACTTCAACACAATCGAATGCCGTATAATGTTCTGGTTTGGGAATATCCTTCAACCAATCGAAAACATCCATTTTACTGCAACCATGATTAAATATACCTTCATTCTTATTATAAAGTTTTGGCCCATGGCAGCAACCACGTGTTAAGAAATTGTTTGTTTCGGGATCAACCTGTTCTTTCTCTTCCATATAAAAATTCATTCGGTGATGGTTAATTAACCTTGTATCATTGCCTGTTGTCTTTGGCAGATTTATTCACCAAATAGCCGGTAGCGGCAAAGTTACATTTTTTTAGTATCAGGTTTCGCGGTGGCGGGTATTTTAAGAAGTTCGGCCATAGTTAATGAAAGATCAGCAAACAGAATGGAAATGTTAGCATTACGTTCAATATGATAGAAAGCTTTTTCAAACTCCTCAGCAATATTTTGTGCATTAGCTTTATGAATAAACGATGAGAATTTTTGAACAAATTCCAGTTCCTTCCCTTCAAATTTTAAACTGTTATCATTACCGTGTCTGTAAACCAGGCACGACCTAACTATGCGCAAACCATAGGCAAAAAAATCTTTTAATCTTTCGCGGCCAAGTGCAGATATACCAGTCCCGAAAGCAAGCATCTTAATTACATCTCCGGACCAACACATGAGCATCCAGTTACGGAATTGCTCAAAATTATAATTCTCAGCTCCGATCCGGCGCACCATCAGGTTGGCTTCAACAAGATTCCCATCAGCCATTAATGCCACCTGGCTGGCAGCAGTATCAGTTATTTCATAGCGCCCCAAAAGGAATTGCTTGACTTCTTCGTCACTTAGTGGCGGAATTTTTACGAGCTGTGTCCGCGACAATATTGTACTGATTACCTGGTCGGAATTCTCCGATACCAGAATGAACAATGTTTTTTCGGGCGGCTCTTCAATAATCTTCAATAGTTTGGGAGCAGCAGCATGGAAGAGTTTCTCAACCATCCAAATAATCATTACCTTGTATTCTGCTTCAAATGATTTGTAGCTCAATGTCCGTACAACCTCACTTGCATCTTCAGCATTAATGATACCCTGCTTCTTTTCTATCCCAATCTCATCGTACCAGTCGAAAAGCGAGATAAAACCTGCCTTTTCTATCATTAGTTTACGCCAATGCACAAGAAACAGGCTACTCACAGGTTTCTTCTCATCTATCTCTTTTGTTTTTGCAACAGGATATATGAAATGAAGGTCGGGATGTGCAAGTTTGGCGTATTTTACACATGATGGGCACACCCCACAAGCATCGTCCAACCCGCGCTGTTGGCAATTTATATATTGTGCATAAGCAACAGCAAGCGCCAGGTTACCTGATCCTTCCGGGCCGAGGAATAATTGTGCATGGCTAACGCGGTTTTCACGAACGGTATGTACCAGCCTTTCTTTAATCGCTTGTTGTCCTGGTATATCTTTAAATAACATTATGCTTGTGCTTTTTAACAGGGGGTACAAAAGTAAGTTTTTGGGATGAGATGGAAGTGCTTTTTTGCAGGGATGTGATGAGAAGGATTGAAAGGCGATAATTTTGAAAACAGGAAAGTACTTAATGTGAAAATGAGGCAATAGTCAGAAATGATTTTTCTGACTCAGGAAATGCCAAAGATGAACAGAATAATTACCCGCGTCACCGATTTAGAAATACTTCAACAATCTATCTGCCAACCACAAATTTCTGATAGTATCTCATCCTGCTGTCCGAAATCGTAAGCACATACATGCCTGGGCTAAAGGATGAAATATCAATGCTGAAAAAATCGTGGGATTCACTAGAACGACTATACATTTGCTTTCCATTTAGGTCGGAAATAAGAATAGAAAAATTGCTGCTGACTGATGCAGGGACTTTGCATTCTATTTTATCAGTTGCCAGGCTCTTTCCAATAATCATTGTTTCCTTAGTTAGTGGCAGCTCTCCAATTCCCGGAGGCGGTGGAAGAAAAAGTGTATAATAAGCCCACTTAAAAAGTGAAACCCTGTTCTGATATGTGTCAATCAGCGCCGGATCGAATAAGAAGGTGAGTTCCTTCTCCCCCTCGAAATAATTATGGTAATTCCAAACCGCTGAACTCAATCCCTGTAATGGATATGTGGCAGGCCCCATGTTATACACCGACACAGCTTTTTGGGCAGGGGTGCATCCGTCAACCCACCATGCTGTGGGGAATGTCCAGCGGAGAGTATCAAGGGGCAAGTTGTTTCCCGGCAGGGCAATCGGGTCAAGTTCAGGGACCCCCAGACCACCGTCGTCGCCATAAGATTGTGCATTGTATTCGCTAATCCCAAGAATGTCAAACACGAAATCGCCCTGAACAAAACTAAGCGGCGCACCGCCATACCTGTCGTATAGGAGATCTGTACCCATAAGCCATAACCTCCCACCGCTTTGTAGAATTGTAATTAATTCATTATTGTCGGTGTCGTTTCCATTCCATAAGTAATTACCAACCCCATCAGTTGAACAATACCAGATTACAAACTGATATAAACGCATTTCGGCAAAAGTGGGCGACCTGAGACTGTCACGTGTACTGAACACATCATAATCAATACCGGCTGCTGTAAGCGCCGTGAGGACAGTATCAGTATTATCGGCAAATACACCATTGTCATTCACGAAAAGTGCTTTTTGTTGGGCAGTGGAATGTTTTGGAACCAAAAAAGCCAGCGAAATGACAAACAGGGAAAAGATGAGTTTTTTCATTTCAATAAATATTTTATATGGGTGGAACAAATTATAAAAGTCTATGCTTAAATACTTCCATTGTCTATTCCTCTACAAATATAAGAAAATTGACATGAACATCAGAACCCCGAAACAATAGCCTTTTTCTTATGCGCACAGATTTTGGCCCCCATGAATTCACGGTTGAGACGTGAGATATTGGTAATGGAAATCTGCTTGGGACATTCAGCTTCGCATGCCCCGGTATTTGTACAATTTCCAAAGCCCAACTCGTCCATCTTTTTTACCATGGCCTGAACACGTTCTGTGGCCTCCACTTTACCTTGGGGTAATAAGGCAAGCTGTGAAACTTTTGCTGAAACGAACAGCATCGCCGAAGCATTTTTACAAGCAGCAACGCAAGCCCCACATCCTATACATGCAGCGGCATCCATGCTAAGGTCAGCATTTTCCTTTGGTACAGGAATTGAGTTGGCATCCGGCACCCCACCGGTATTAACTGAAACATAACCTCCAGCCTGGATAATAGTATCAAAAGCTGTGCGGTCAACAATCAAGTCTTTTATAACGGGAAATGGGCGGGCACGCCATGGCTCAATAACAATGGTATCGCCATCCTTAAATTTGCGCATATGCAACTGGCAGGTGGTAACGGCATCGTCAGGTCCGTGTGGCCGGCCATTGATGTAGAGGCTGCAGGCACCGCAAATACCTTCGCGACAATCGTGGTCGAAAGCAACGGGTTCATCACCTTTTCGTACAAGCCCTTCGTTGAATACATCCAGCATTTCGAGAAATGAGCTATTCTGCGAGATTTCGTCAATTTTATATGTAACAAATTTTCCTTTGGCTTTGGCGCTTTTCTGCCGCCATATTTTGAGGGTAAAATTCATAGTTGTGTAATTTAATTAGGCACTAGGCATTAGGCACTAGGCACAAGCATTTTCTATTTTTTTGATTAAGGAATTGAGCATTTTCCCTACTTCTTCGATTGAAGTAAAAAGGGATAACTTGTTTTCTGATTGAATATAATTTAGTTTTTCGGCGATTAGTAATTCTGTTTCCAATTCATACAAAGAACCGCGCGCTATTTTAAGGAATCCGGCATAAGATTTTGAACTGTTTCTTCCGTATCCTTCAGCAATGTTCGCAGGAATAGAAATAGCAGACCTTCTCATCTGGCTCACCAAACCGTATTGTTCATTTGCAGGAAACATTTTGGATTCAGAGTATACCGCTATCACGATTTCCATCGACTTCTGCCATACCTGAAGATCCTTGTATGAATTAACCTGCCCCATGAACTTTTGCCTATTGCCTAATGCCTCTTATTATTTATAGTTACGCTGCTTAACCTCAATTGATTCATATTGTAATGTTTCTTTATTAAGAATAGCTTCCTTTCCTTCGCCGGCAAATTCCCAGGCAGCAACGTACATATATTCGTTGTCGTTGCGCAATGCTTCACCTTCAGGAGTCTGGTATTCCTCGCGGAAATGTCCACCGCATGATTCGTTACGTTTAAGGGCATCCAAAGCCATGAGTTCGCCGAGTTCGATAAAATCGGCCACACGGAGGGCTTTTTCAAGTTCGGTGTTCATCTCATTTGTTTCTCCCGGAATTTTAACATCATTCCAGAAATCTTCGCGTAATTTTTGGATCAGTCCGATGGCTTTCGTCAGCCCTTCAGCATTGCGGCCCATCCCGACATTCTCCCACATAATTTTACCCAATAACTTGTGAAAATCGTCAACCGTTTTTGTTCCTTTAACGTTCATGAGCTTATCAATCCTCTTGCGCGCTTCATCTTCGGTGGCCTGGAATTCGGGCAGGTTTGTAGAAAAACGAGGAACATTGATCTGATCAGCCAAATAGTTTTGCAAAGTATATGGCAGCACAAAGTAACCATCAGCCAGGCCTTGCATAAGTGCAGAAGCACCAAGACGGTTAGCCCCATGGTCGGAGAAATTAGCTTCACCTGCAACGAATAGCCCCTGTACATTGGACATCAGGTCGTAATCCACCCATAGTCCTCCCATTGTGTAATGAACGGCGGGGTAAATCATCATTGGCGTCTCATAAGGGTTTTCATTCACTATCTTTTCGTACATCTGGAACAAGTTGCCGTAGCGTTCCTCAATCACATTTCGCCCAAGCCGGGCAATTGAAAAAGCAAAATCCAGAAAAACAGCTAATCCGGTTTCTCCGACACCAAAACCGGCATCGCAACGTTCTTTTGCTGCACGTGAAGCTACATCACGCGGAACAAGATTGCCAAATGCAGGGTATCGTCTTTCAAGATAATAGTCGCGGTTTTCTTCAGCTATCTCAGAAGGTTTCATCCTGCCATGGCGAAGGCTTTCGGCATCTTCTTTCTTCTGGGGAACCCAGATACGCCCATCGTTGCGGAGACTTTCGCTCATCAAAGTAAGTTTGCTTTGATAATCGCCATGAACAGGGATGCATGTGGGATGGATCTGTGTAAAACATGGATTTCCAAAACAAGCACCACGTTTGTAAGCTTTCCAGATAGCACTGGTGTTTGAACCCATAGCGTTCGTGGACAGAAAGAATGCATTGCCATAACCACCGGTACATAGAACAACTGCGTGTGCAGCATAGCGCTCGAGTTCACCGGTAACGAGATTCCGTGCAATGATCCCACGGGCCCGACCTTCCACAAGGACGAGATCTACCATCTCATGGCGGGTGAATAATTCAACCTTACCTTTGGCAACCTGCCTGCTGAGTGCACTATATGCGCCAAGTAAAAGCTGCTGTCCTGTTTGGCCACGGGCATAAAAAGTGCGCGAAACCTGCGCTCCACCAAATGAACGGTTATCTAACAATCCACCATATTCACGGGCAAACGGGACGCCTTGTGCCACACATTGATCAATAATGCTGTTGCTCACTTCGGCCAGGCGGTAAACATTGGCCTCGCGTGCGCGGTAATCTCCGCCTTTGATGGTATCGTAAAAGAGCCTGTAAACACTGTCGCCGTCATTCTGATAATTCTTGGCAGCATTAATACCTCCTTGTGCCGCAATACTGTGAGCCCGGCGAGGGCTATCCTGATAGCAAAAATTCTTAACGTTGAACCCCAATTCGCCAAGGGAAGCGGCTGCCGAAGCTCCTGCAAGACCTGTCCCCACCACAATAATATCAAGCTTTCGCTTGTTGGAGGGGTTAACCAGGTTAATATGGTCTTTGTAGTGCTTCCATTTTTCAGGTAACGGACCCAAAGGTATTTTAGAATTCAGGTTTGTCATACAATAAATGTTTCAGGATCATTTAACAAAAAACAGGAAGTAAAGAGGAATAATTGCAAATCCAGCTGGAACGACAATGGAATAGATTGTTCCGATTGCTTTAATTACCGGTGTGTATTTGCTGTGCGTTAACCCAAGGGTCTGAAAAGCCGATTGAAAGGCATGTTGCAAGTGAAACCCAAGAAATACCATCAGGATTATATATAGAATTGAATAAAGATCGGAGGAGAACAACAGTTGCGCCATCGTATAAAATTCATGAGGTTTAACGCCTGCAGGTGGTTCAACCAAACCGAGCTTCACAAAATAGAAATTGCTGAAATGTATAATCAGAAAAACAAATACTATTGCTCCTGTATGGATCATGTATTTGGAAAAAAACGATGTATGCGAAAAACCTTCTACCTTGTATCTGTTGGGCCGCGCCATCCAATTGTATACCTGGATTATAATACCAATAAGGATATGGATAAGAAATCCTCCGAAAAGCACTATTTCAAATACCTTGATCAACGGATTGGTGGTCATAAAATGAACCGCTTCGGTGAATAAAGCGCCGCCATCATTCAAAAGCATCAGCAGGTTTATGCTAAGATGCACAACCAGGAATGATATCAGGAACAATCCAGCCAGTGCCATTATTATCTTCTTTGTAACTGAAGAATAAGATAAATTTATTGTACTCATAATAATACAGTTTAGCTAAAAAAATTACCAGCCGTCGAGCCCTTTATACATCCGTTTTTCTTTCTACATTTGTGCTTACCATTGCCTGAAACAAATTTATGAGAAATATTTTTGCATTCACTCAACTTTTCTAATTAAAACGCTATTTAAAACGAATATAGATACTTGATGTATTATGAGATACTCCGGAATAACCCCACAACTATTTATTCGCAACCGTGCCAGATTACTTAAAAGGCTAAAGCCTCAGGCACTGGCTATCCTTCATTCCAACGACGAGATGCCACGCAATGGTGATCAAACCTACGTTTTCAGGCAGAATTCCGATATGTTTTACCTTACCGGCCTCGACCAGGAAAAGAGCATCCTCACAATATGCCCCAACCACCCTGTGGAAGCATTGCGCGAAATTATCTTCGTGGTAAAGACCAATGACTTAATGGTTACCTGGTATGGCCACAAATATACTCTTGAGCAGGCCAGCGAATTATCGGGAGTGAAAACTGCAAAGTGGCTTGACGAATTCGACTCAACATTAAAAGACCTGATGTCGCGAGCTGAATATGTTTATCTCAACCAGAATGAAAACATCCGTTTTTCAACTGAAGTATTATCCCGGGATTTGCGCTTCGCCCAGAAGCTCCGTAATGATTATCCTTTGCATGCCTTTGAACGGCTGGCTCCGCTGGTGAACGAGCTTCGGACAATAAAAGAACCTGAGGAACTGGGAATATTGCAAAAAGCTTGTGATATTACCGGGTTAGCATTTCGCAGGATACTTGGGTTTGTAAAACCTGGCGTGTTGGAATACGAAATTGAAGCCGAAATAACACATGAATTTATCCGTAACGGGGCTTCAGGCCATGCTTATGCTCCTATCATTGCTTCTGGCACCAACGCATGTATACTTCATTACAACGAGAACGACAAACCTTGCAATAATGGAGATCTTATTCTCCTGGATTTTGGTGCTGAATACGGCAATTACGCTGCTGACCTTTCGCGAACCATCCCTGCTAATGGTAAATTTACACCTAGACAACGCCAGGTTTACGATGCCGTTTTGAGAGTGATGCGTAAAGCTACTAAAATGCTGGTTCCTGATACCACAATCGATAAATGGCATGCCGAAGTCTGTCGCATCATGGAAAAGGAACTAATAGGACTTGGTCTCTTCACAGAAGAAGATATTAAAGCTCAGGATGCCGCCAGCCCTATGTTCTTTAATTATTACATGCATGGAACAGGTCATTTCTTAGGACTGGATGTACATGATGTTGGCAGCAAACAAATGCCGCTACAGGAAGGGATGGTTCTTACCTGCGAGCCCGGCATTTACATCAGGGAAGAGGGAATTGGCATTCGTCTTGAAAATGATATTATGGTTGCCCAGGAACCAGTTGACCTTATGGCTGGTATCCCTCTTGATCCAGATGAAATAGAGGTCTTGATGGCAAAATAGTACTAGTTTCTCTTCTTTTTTTAGTAAATAACCAACTTAGTTGACGATACTTTGCCATATTTTTTTCTATTCAACGATTTACGTCAATAGATGTTAATATCTGCTTTACCGGATAAACCGCTGGCAATTTTTTGAGATTATGCATCCGGTAAATTAGAAAATACATAGCAACCCTTCCACCCCTGACTACGGGAATAGTATCGCATGGCTCTATCGATTGGAAGTAATCACAATACAGTGGCAGGGGGTCTTTATAATCACGTCCGGAAGTAATGTAATATGCATCCATGTTTCTTTTGAACCCTCCCCTTAACTCATTTATCCAGGCATAAAAATGGAGGTCTTTAAGTTTCCCGATACCAAATACTTTCCTGTGCATCGGCCTGGCAATATAATAATCGATATTTGATAGAGGAAACCATCGAAAACTTATAAATACTGCATTGGGATCCATTATCCCGTTGCGAATATCCCGCTCTACGATCATCGGCATTTTATCCCGAAGTTGATGCCAACCAAACATATCAAGAGAAGGATCGTTTCGCCCAAGTTCCGTAATCATTGAATGTTCTTTATCTTTATTTAACCATCCTGTCTTTATCTGGAAAACACCGGCAATTAATATTACAAGCAGAAACCCTGTTGAAAGAAAAATGTACCTATTCAACATCCGAAACCTATTTTCATATTTTTGTCGAAGGTACAAAGCAGAGAGGGGTATCAACGTTGTATAAGCCATGCCCGTCCAGTGAGGCAATGTAGGCCTGAACAACGAAATCACCAAAAATGTTAAAATTAATGGCAATGCGGTAAGCAATAAAATTGCAGATAAAGGTTGTTCATCCTTGGCCCGGTGGCGGCAAATTTTTAGAACTGCCCATATAATGAGGATTACATTAACCGGGTTATTGTAAAGAAACTGCCCACCCAGCTCAGTCAGAAAAGTCAATAAATTTAATCCTTCCGAGAATATTCCTGCCCTGCCACCCTGATACCCAAAACTGATAAAGTGGTTAGCTGAATTCCATATCAATACAGGTGAAAATAAAAATATAACTATGATTGCAGCAAGATAAACCTCTTTTGCCATAAGCCATTTGCGATTATAAATTGCGATGTAAGCTACAGTTCCAATAATCAGAAAAGCCGAAGTGTATTTGGATAACATTGCCAGTCCCATTGTTAGGCTAGCCAGCAGGATCAGCTTTCGGCTTTCCGCAGATAAATCCTTATCCGGAAGAGCTTTCAGTAGCAAGTATAGGCTAAACAGCCAAAAAACAGATTGAGGTGCATCGGGTAAAATGAAAACACCGGCAATGATAAATCCATATATCGAAGCAGTGTAGAGAAGTGCAGAATACCAGCCAGTTAGCTCGTCTTTCATGAGCCGGCCAATGCAGAACATAAGCCAGGTGTTTAATGTACCCGCTGCCACTGCGCCAAGCCTAACGAAAAATTCCTGTGTAAAATGCAGATTGAAGGTGAATAAGCGGATAATAAACGCGACCATTGGAGGATGATCAAAATAGGAAAGATCTGGAAACAGCGCGTAAGTAAAATAATACACTTCGTCGTTCCCGAACTCTAGTAAACCAGCAAGAAACGTGCGTAATACTGTAGAAAGAAATAACAACAAGACGAGATTCCTGCGCATCAACGGTGAAATTTTCAGCGATTCGTTCATATTGGTTTACTCCTTCATCTACTGAACAATTTCTTCCTGAACAAAAAGATATTTACCAGGAAAAATAATAATGTCGCATAAGCAATAATCCTGGTAATCAGCGTTCCAGTTTTATCAATATGGGCAACAGGCATAAGCGGCAGGCCTTCTCCCTCATAGCGGAAAACCGGATTCAGTAAAAAGCGCGTACCAGGACCATCCCATTTGTTCGGGAATAGGATCTCTGCCCGGATATAAGTGTCATCACCACCAAACTCATAAGAAGCCACTTTCCCCCTGAATACAGTATGTTCTATTTTGCCCCCCTGCCCGATAAAACTGATCTGCTTTGGTGTTTGGCTAACTTCCACGGTGAAAGTATTGCCGTTCATGTGAGCTGATTTTAAAAATGGCATCTGCTTGGCATAGGCAATCTTTTCCGGAAAGCCGTCCTCTTCTGTCATATATATACGGGCACCATAAGCTTTCCCATCTTTCAATGCTTTTACAATATCGCTTTGTTTTGTAGAAGTAGCATTAATAAATGTGCAATCACCGCCAACCAGATGCGGATTTGAAATATCATGGGCATCATCATTTGCAAGTATAAAAGCTGGATGGCCTGCCGACAATGCCGAATCCCAATGCATTTCTGAACAAGTGAAGTGGTTAAAGACTTCTATAAGATCATAACCTGTAAGATATTTGAAATCAGACGGTTCGTATCCATCTCTCAGGTTTGGATGGGCCATCGCAATAATGTCGTTATCAGGGCGCAATCTGTTAATTATATTCTGTTTATGGCTGAGGCTTTGCCAAAAGGGATAATCGAGCCACAACTCCTTTCTGGCTCCAATACATACCTGATGCCATTTACGAATCCCAAACCCATGCTCATAGGCTGGAATATATCCCGGTTCATGTTTCCCATAACTATTAATATTCTGGTAATCTGAAAAACAAAGTAAATCATATTTAAGTTTATGGTAAAGATCAAATACAGCTTTGCTTTGATTATTCCTTCCGCTTGTCAGTCCATACCAAACCCTCGTTTGCACCTGAAAATTAGCTTTAAGCCAGTGTGAGCTATCCATGTCCTGATATGGATTATATATTCTGGAACCATGAAATGGAGCTGGTAAAGGGAAGATGTACCTTGGAGCATTCAGGTTGATAAAGATGCCGGTCAGGACAATACCTGCAATCAAAAGCAGAAGAATTCCAGAAACGAACTTCAGTTTACGAAAAGGCATAACGCAGATATAAAAGCAAATACTGCAACTAACAGTAAGACAAAAGTAAGCAGTTTATTTCACTTCCCGGTAAAGCCATAACTTTGATAATTTATTAATACTACGGTTTTTTTATGTAATTTCACGAAGCTACATAGTATGTCTGTTTTGAATCAAGAAGCCTCTTAAAGAGTTCTTATAATATGCTGTACCTTAGGCAGCAAACTCAATTAGGGCAAAACAAGACTGCTATGGTCCATTGAAATAACTGATCAAGAAAGCTAATGATTTAAAGAGAAAGGACTTCTGCAAAAGATACTCAGCCGTTGTTTCCAATTTAGTGAAGTAGTCTTACAAGCCGAAGAGAGCAGCAGAGCATTTTAAGTGGATCCATGGGTAATTGTGTATATCAGGTTCAGTAAAAGTTAGCAGCAAAAAAGTGTTTCCGTACAAAACGCGATGAGAATCCTAATCTGCGTTTTATCTTTGGCGATTGTGTATCCAAAAGTATTATTTACATTTGTAATGGAACTGGAAGAACCCTTTGAACTTTGCGAAACGATCTCACAGCAGAAGGGAGTACTTTTGCGAAGCGCTCTCACTTCCAATGGAAGTAATTCAGATGTTCAGGCACAGTTGTATGAGAATACTTTAGTGCAACCTTCTCGTGCGATTCAGCCATATTAATGGCTTTTAAAAGAGGATATTCCTTTGAAAAACAAGCATCTTCCATTTTGGTTATTTACAATCTCTGCATTTTCAGCATTGCTTTTACCAGCATTGCTGCAAGACGGAATGTTTTTGGACGGCTTGGTTAATAGCTCCATTTCAAGAAACATTGCTAAAGGTGAAGGTGGATTCTGGGCACTTCAATATACAAAAACGTTAGGCAATCAGTTTTACGACCAACTTCCTTTAGCAATAGGACTCCAATCTCTTTTATTCAAAATATTTGGCGACCATTTGTTTGTCGAAAGGATTTTTAGTCTTCTGGCTGCATTAATCACGGCAGCCTATATTATTAAAATATGGAAGCACATATTCAGGGACAATACTGAAATAGAAAAATTAGGCTGGCTTCCATTTCTCTTTTGGATAATTACTCCAGTAGTATTTTGGTCATACTCAAACAATATGCTTGAAAACACAATGGCTGTTTTTGACATAGTTGCAATTTACCTTATTATTAAAGCACTAGATACAAATGAAAAAATGTTTTTGAGGCTTTCAATTGCAGGAGTTTTGATTTTATCAGCTTTTCTTTCAAAGGGTCCCGTTGGGATTTTTCCTTTTGCAACAGTATTTATTTACTGGCTTTGTTTCAAAAACTTATCTTTCTCAAGAGCAACGATTTACTCTGCCATTGTTTTCCTGACAGCTGCTTTTCTATTATTGCTTCTTTTTCTATTTGAACAAAATGCTATTTATTATGTATCAAAATTCCTTAGTCATCAGGTTGTTAGCAGTGTTGAAGGGAAAAGAGAATTGGCTCCCAACAGATTCTTTATTGTAAAAAGATTACTTAGCGAGTTGATTCCTATTATGATTTTAATTTTATCCATTTTTATAACAAGCAAAATCAAACAAGTTAAGATACAAGCAAAATCAAACAATAGAAAATTAATATTCTTTTTATTAGTAGCTGTTTCAGGTTCTTTGCCTATCTTAATCAGCCTAAAACAATCTGGGTATTACCTTGTCCCTTCATTTCCTTTTTTTGCGTTAACAGCAGGGATATTTGCTGTTTCCTGGCTAAATCCATTGATGCAAAAAATAAAAGCAGAAAGTAGGGGTTTTAGGCTGGTCACTTTAATAACGTTGATTTTATTATTCGGAACTTTATTGTTCTCATTCATGCAAACGGGAAAAATCGGGAAAAATAAATTAGTAGTAAAAGACATACATACCATTGGAAAAATTGTGCCAGGAAATTCAATTATTTCTATTTGTCCCAATTTGAAGTGCGATTGGGGATTATATGCTTACATGATGAGATATTTTAGTATTAGCTTAGACGAAAAAAATCAACATGAATTTTATGTCACTGAAAAAAATTGTAAAAACGAAATGAATATAGATTATAGGAAACTTGAGACTAATACAACTATTTATGAAATTTATGAGCATAAGTAAACATCTCAATTGTATTATTTGCAACACAAAGGTAATGTGCTATAATTCTGCTACTTGAATTTCGGAAAATTCCAAACGCAACTACTCTGTAACATTCAATCAAACTAAAACTAAACTAAGCAGTTCCACTTTCTCAACTAGCAAAGATTCAGTATAGCTGCGAAATATTGACTTTTGACAACCTAAGCTACAAAGGAATATTCCCATGCTTTTTAGGCGGGTTCGACTTGCTCTTGTTTTGCGTCATTTCCAGTGCTTGAATGAGTTTATGACGCGTCTGTTTCGGGTAAATAATCTCATCGATATACCCCAGCTCAGCGGCTTTATATGGGCTTGCAAATGTATCCCGGTAGTCTTGAACAGCCCGTGACCGGTCTTCTTCGCTTAGTTTATCACGGTATATGATGTTCACAGCACCTTCTGAACCCATTACAGCAATTTCAGCAGTAGGATAAGCAAAATTAATATCAGCCCCAATGTGCTTGCTCGACATTACATCATAAGCTCCGCCGTATGCCTTGCGTGTAATAACGGTGATCTTGGGAACAGTGGCTTCGGCAAAAGCATAAAGAAGTTTAGCACCATGCTTGATGATTCCTCCGAATTCCTGTGCTGTGCCTGGTAAAAATCCAGGTACATCCACAAAAGTGATCAAAGGGATATTGAAAGCGTCGCAGAATCGAACAAAACGGGCTGCCTTTATTGAAGAATTAATATCAAGCACTCCGGCAAGCATTTGTGGCTGATTCGCAACAATTCCCACCGATCTGCCCCCCAGGCGGGCAAATCCGATGATAATATTCTGTGCATAATAGGGCATCACTTCAAAGAAATTATTTTCATCAACCACAGTAGTGATTATCTCTTTCATGTCGTATGGCTTGTTAGGATCTTCGGGGACAATGGTCTGAAGGCTTTCATCTTCGCGGTTGATATCGTCCACACAAGGTTTCATTGGTGGATCTTCCATGTTATTGGATGGCAGGTAGCCAAACAATTCGCGGATCATTATCATCGCTTGTTCATCATCGTCGGCAGTAAAGTGCGCCACACCACTCTTGGAATTATGTGCCATAGCTCCGCCAAGTTCTTCCATGGTCACCTCCTCGTGGGTAACAGTGCGTATTACGTCGGGGCCGGTAACAAACATGTAGCTCGAATCCTTCACCATAATTATAAAATCGGTGATGGCCGGAGAATATACTGCACCTCCGGCACAAGGGCCAAGTATGGCGGATATCTGAGGGATAACACCCGAACTCATAACGTTTCGGTAAAAGATATCGGCATAACCTCCAAGACTTTCAACACCTTCCTGGATTCGTGCGCCCCCCGAATCATTCAACCCAATTACAGGGGCACCCATTTTCATTGCAAGATCCATTATCTTAACAACCTTGTCGGCATTGGCACGGCTAAGTGTCCCGCCGAAAACTGTAAAATCCTGTGCAAACACATAAACAAGCCTGCCATCAATTTTACCATAGCCTGACACAACACCATCACCTGGAATAAGGTTCTTTTCCATTCCGAAATCGCGGGAGCGGTGTACCACAAATTTATCAAATTCCACGAATGTACCAGGGTCAAGCAAATCTGAAAGTCGTTCACGGGCTGTTTTTCGCCCGGCTTTGTGCTGACGGTCTATTCTGTCCTGTCCGCCACCTAGTTCTGCTTGTTGATCCCGTTCCTTAAATTTGTTGAATTTTTTTTGTAATGCTGACATTATATCCTATATATTAGTTAAAAGCTTGATATTGAATTAAAAATAAATTGTTACAGGGTGAATCCTTATTCAATTACGACCATCACTTTGTGCCCTTCAACCAGATCGCCTTCTTTAACATGTATTGCTTTTACAATACCGGGTTTGCGAACTTTGAATTCACTCTCCATCTTCATGGCAGAAACGATTATGACAGTTTGTCCAACCTCCACTTCTTCACCAACTTCTACCAGTATTTTAACCACTTTCCCCGGCATTGGTGTTGAGATTGAATTATCACCATCATGTGCGTCGCCTTTGTGGCGGTTACGGATATATCTCGTTTCGGCATCAACGACTTCTATTTCATAAGAATTGTAGAACGTATTAACTACATAATGCTTATCCGTAGTGCCCTGTATCATTTCTACATTGAATGATTTCCCCTTATAAATTATAGAATATATTCCTTCAGCAACCCTCACCATGTCGAGGTTATATACTTCGCCGTCCACGGAGACGCTCAGTTGGTTACCATCGCGTTTCAGCATATCCACTTTTGCTTTCCGGCTGTCAATGTTTAATTCAAGTTCCATTGATTATCGCTATATATTATTCTTTATTGAATATTAGTGCATTGCACATGGCACTACAATCTATTAACACTACTTCTTCTCCCAAACGCCTTCCAATCGGTACCATGCCTGAGTGTAGCCAATGACACGGTTTGCTTTACCTTATCAAGTTTATCTATATACTCCACATAAGCAGAAATCAGAGCTATATCTTCACAAACGCCATCACATTCTGCTTCAGAAAGTAACAACTTAAGGTTGTCTTCAATAAAATGAGTGTTATATCTGCCACTGCGAAATGTTGGGGCATCCATTATACGTTCCAGAAATTTGATGGAGGTCTTTACGCCGGTGATCTTATATTCATAAAGAGCCCTCCGCATTCGGGCAATAGCTTCATCACGTGTTTTTGCCCAAACGATGAGCTTTGAAATCATCGGATCGTAATAAATAGGAATAGTATAACCTTCATAAACATAACCATCATGGCGTACTCCCAGCCCCAGAGGCTCTGTAATATGTTTGATAGTACCGGGATTGGGCATAAAATTATTGTCTGTGTCTTCGGCGTAGATACGACATTCTATAGCATGACCCGTCTGGTGTAAATCCTCCTGCGAAAATGGCAACTTGTTCCCATTTGCAATATTGATTTGTTCCTTTACCAGATCTACGCCAACAACACGCTCTGTTATTGGATGCTCTACCTGCAAGCGGGTATTCATTTCGAGGAAATAGTAGTTGAGATTGTCATCCACAATAAATTCGATGGTGCCAGCTCCGTCATAATTAACTGCTTTGGCGGCTGCCACAGCATAAGCGCCCATTTCCATCCGGACCTTAGGTGTCATAATGGGCGAAGGGGTTTCCTCAACAACTTTCTGGTGGCGGCGCTGAACCGAACATTCGCGTTCGAAAAGGTGAACTGCATTTCCATGTTTATCAGCTAATATCTGAAATTCGATGTGATGTGGCGAATCGATGTATTTCTCAATATAAACGGCATCATCGCCAAAGGCCGACATAGCTTCACTTCGCGCACCCCTAAGCGACGATAAAATGTCTTCTTCCTTTTTAACAAGCCGCATTCCTTTCCCGCCACCCCCTGCCGAAGCTTTTATCATTACAGGCAACCCAATTTCCTTAATCATTTTTAGCGCTGTCTCATCAGTAGTTACCTTTTCACTACTTCCCGGAACTACCGGTACACCAGCAGCTGTCATGGTTTTGCGTGCAGTAATTTTATCACCCATAGTGTAAATAGCCATAGGCGAAGGCCCAATGAAAATTATCCCTTCTGCTTGGCAGCGCTCTGAAAACTTTGCGTTTTCCGAAAGAAAACCATACCCCGGATGGATGGCATCGGCACCAGATTGTTTAGCCACATCAATAATCTTATCCATATTAAGGTAGCTCTCTGATGAAGGTGAAGGACCAATGAAATAAGCTTCGGTAGCATAACGCACATGCAAAGCTGTGCGATCGGCCTCCGAAAAAACAGCTACTGAATGAATGCCCATCTCACGGCAGGAACGCATGATGCGTACAGCAATCTCGCCACGGTTGGCAACAAGAACTTTCTTTATCATGAATAAACAGATTTTAATGCCTTATCAAGAAGGCGAATAACCAAACATTCGCATCAGGCGAAATGTAAAAGTATGTTATTTTTAAATATAACATGATAGATATGTTAATTCTTCTATCAATTGGGCTCTTTGTCTGACGATACTTTTAGTCCTAAAAGGAGAAAATAATGTCGATATGTATATGTTACAAAGAGAATGAGGGCTCCCAGGTTAATGCCTCCACATATAATAAAAGAATAAGTTAGCCCGATTCCTGCAGATGATAGCCCCATGCCAATCATTCCAAGCCCTATACCGAGATCAAGCGCGGTAAAGAGTGTTGAGTTGGCGGCACCCCTATGCTTCGGCCCGGCCAGATTGTTTACCATAGCCTGAAATGTAGGCATGATAATACCACTGCCAAGCCCCAGGATAAATGACGAAATAAAGAAACCTTCATAACTTTTTAGAAATGCAAGTATCGGGAACCCGGCTGACAGAAATATTAAACCTACAACAGTGATCCAGAAAGGGCCGTGCCGATCGAAGAACCGGCCTGCAAATAAGCGCGAAATAAAGATTCCAATAGCATAAACAAGAAAAAAAAAGCCCGGCTTTGCAATCCCGATTTCATGAGCATAGATGGAAATAAACGACAACATACCTCCATAAGAGATCATTACAAAAAGATAATTAAGTGATACCGGAAGAGCTGTTGGTTCTAAAAGCCTCTTCCACCAAAACCCATCCGGCCGATCAGGTGGTGTATAATGCGGGTATTTTACAAGTAGTATTAGAAGAAAACCAACCAGACTAAGAAGCGAGGCTCCTATAAACAGACGCGGATAGTCGCCACTTGCCGACAGCCAAAGACCAAACATTGGACCAATTGCCATGGCAATAGTCATAGAAAGGCCAAAGACCCCCAAGCCTTCACCACGACGTGCAGGTGGAATAATATCAACCACTACTGTTGAACCAGCTGTAGTAGAAATGCCCCATGTAAAGCCGTGAACTATTCGGATAGCCAACATTATGGCTAGTGAAGTTGCCGCAACATAAACGCTAAAAAACAGAGAAAACAATAGAAACGAGATGAGATAAATCATTTTTCTTCCTTTCCTGTCCACGGCCATACCTGTTAGAGGCCTTATGAGCAATGCTGCAATTGTATATGCTGCAAGCACAAGACCAATATATCCCCTCGAAACGCCCAAAACCTTCTCAAGATAAATTGGCAAGGTGGGAATTAGGAAATAAAATGCAATTGACATCAGAAGGTTGGCTACGCTTACGAACACAAAATTTCGTGTCCAGTAGCTATCGGAAGAGTGCTGTTTCAATATTATTTGTTTAGCAGTAAAGATAATAAGTCTTCAATAAACAACGAATGCCGAATATTGTTTCTCTTATATGCACCACAAAGCGAAGATGAAAAACTTTACGGAGAATGCTATATGTTAGTGAAGTCTCATGATTTAAGCATTTACATGATTCTTAAGGTGTATTTTTTACTTAATCATGTCCGGAAAACAGATAATTAGTAATTTTGTGCCCTTAAATTTACCGGGCAAGGTTTTACTACTTATATGTTATTGTATATGAAACAGAAGAGGTGCCTTTCCTATTTTAATTAAATATTTGGCCGAATAGAATACATACTGATATGGAAGTGCTGCTTCTATTCATTATTTTACCCTCCTCTATAATTTACTAAAGCAACAGTGGGATGAAAGAAAATGTATACTCAATTATTACTGGAACAGGAAGTTACATTCCGACTAAAATCGTTAAGAACGAAAATTTCCTTAAAAACACTTTCTTCAATTCTTTGGGTGAGAAAATTGCCAAAGAGAATGATGAGATTATTAGCAAGTTCAATCAGATTACCGAGATAGAAGAACGACGATATGTGCTGGACAAATTCGTTACCTCTGACATTGCTTATTTTGCTGCTGAAGCAGCACTAAGTTCCGCCAACATCGACAAAGAAACACTGGATTACATTATCGTGGCGCACAATTTTGGCGATGTATTAAAGACCAACAAACGATCGGATCTGGTTCCTGGCCTTTCTTCAAGGGTAAAACACAAATTAGGCATTGTTAATCCTTATACCGTAGCCTACGATGTGCCTTTTGGTTGCCCTGGCTGGCTTCAGGCTCTGATACAAGCCGATTATTACATAAAATCGGGTGATGCTAAAAAGATATTAGTCATCGGAGCCGAAACTCTATCGCGCATATCAGATCCACACGATATCGATAGCATGATTTATTCTGATGGCGCGGGAGCCGTAATTTTAGAGGCTGTTGTCAGCGAAACGCCCATTGGAATCCTTACGCATTTAACCCGTTCGGATACGATTGATCACGCTCACTTACTTAAGATGGATACATCATATAACCCTGAATTCCCCGATGAAACCTTATTTCTGAAAATGAATGGCCGTAAATTATACGAATACGCACTTAATACTGTTCCACAGCTCGTGAAAAATTGTATTGACAAGTCCGGAGTGTCGATCACTGACATCAAAAAAGTGCTTATTCACCAGGCAAATGCTAAAATGGATGATGCTATTCTGGCCCGCTTGTTTAAGCTGTACGGAACTGCTGAAATCCCAGCCTTTGTAATGCCAATGACGATCTCCAAACTTGGGAATAATTCGGTGGCAACATTACCCATCTTATACGACCTGTTGGTGAGTGGCAAGATGGAAAATCATTCATTAAACAAAGGCGATTATTTCGTTTTTGCCTCTGTAGGAGCTGGAATGAATGTTAATGCTGCCGTGTACAGAATGCCTTAGTTAAATGTAACGATTTTCAGGTTATCTGGCAGCACTTTCCGAAAGCCTCATTTATAGATATTTTGAAGGAATAGCAGCATTTTCCCTTTGCTTAGCGATAGTTTACAAGGACCATATCGCTGCAGTTTAGTTTAATACTGAATATAAATTGTGATCCCTGCAATTCCAACAAGTTGGAATATACTTCGAAATTGTTGACAACACCTAAATGCCCACAAACTAAATTAACTGTTAAAATGAGTGAGTTCGATAACAAGGCCAGGGATTGGGATAAGAATCTGCGAAATATAGAAAGGTCGGAAGCTATCGCAAAAGCTTTGTCAGAAACTATCCCGCTTAATAAAAAAATGAAAGCGCTGGAGTATGGAGCAGGAACTGCCTTGCTTAGTTTTGTTCTCTGGGACAAATTAAAAGACATCACGCTTATGGACAATTCGCAGGAGATGACGCTTGTAGCTTCTGAGAAAATTGCCTGCGGGAACGTAAAAAATATGAAGCCCTTATTGTTCGATCTCGAAAAGGAAGATTTCAAAGGTGCCTTCGACATAATTTATACGCAGATGGTGATGCATCATGTAATAGATATTGATTCCATGTTTTTAAAATTCCGGGCACTGCTGAACACTGGAGGATACCTCGCTATTGCTGATCTATACTCCGAAGATGGCTCATTTCATGGCGCTGGATTTACAGGACACCTTGGATTTGATGTAGAAATTCTCTCTGACAAACTCAAAAAAATAGATTTTAGAAACATACGGCATCAAGAGTGTTATATTATGAAGAAAGAGAATGATACCGGAATTCTTAAAGAATATCCAATTTTTTTACTTACTGCTTCCATCTGATATTCTGAATTAAGCTATTCTTTACTTGATGCCGTTGCAAAGTTTGAAGCTTAAAACGAGAAATCACAGGTGCATATAGGTAGCAGGAATTTTAATTTTTACTCCATTTCACCATACATTTAAGTAAATGACACAATTCTGTAGTATTAGCAGGATGAAGTTATTGAATGTGTCATTGGTTCCCATTAAAAATTAATATGGCGGTTGATAATTTGTAAATTGAATTATTGCATACATTTGATCCTCTTATTTTATTCATGTCATACAGATACAAGCTTACTCATTGTGTTTGTGTGTACTTGTTATTCACATATTCAAGCTATTAATATTTACAACTTATGAAATATCAGGAAGTTAATAATTACATCAATGGGGAGTTTGTTTCATGCAACAATAAACGAATGGATGTTGATAGCCCATTAACAGGTACGGTTATTTCCACTGTACCTTTATCAACATACAATGATGTGGATAGTGCTGCAAAAGCTGCAAAAGCTGCCTTTCCTGCCTGGTCAGGAATGACATCAAAAATGCGTTCGCAGATTCTTTACACCTATAGAGAAATCGTTGAACAAAATGTAGCAAACATTGCTGCCATCATTCATGATGAAAACGGCAAAACTATGGACGAAGCAATAGCAGAAGTCCGTAAAAGTATTGAACTTACCGAATTTGCCTGCTCTATACCTCAAATTGCAGTTGGCGAAGTGCTTGAAGTGAGCGTGGGTGTGGAATGCCGTTCAGAATATGCTCCTCTTGGTGTTGTTGCTTGTATCAATCCCTTCAATTTTCCGCATATGGTTCCTCATTGGACTGTTCCCAATGCCCTTGCTTTGGGAAATTGCGTAATCCTGAAACCTTCCGAACTAACTCCGCTAACTGCCATGAAAATGGCTGAGATGTTGAAACAAGCCGGTCTTCCTGATGGAGTTTTTAACATCGTAAACGGTGCGAAAGATGTTGTGGAAGCTATCTGCGACCATCCTGAAATAAAAGCAGTTTCTTTTGTGGGTTCTACGCCAGTGGCACAAATAGTATACCGTCGTGCTACCTCTAATTTAAAACGATGCCTGGCGCTAGGCGGTGCGAAAAATCATCTGATCGTTTTGCCAGATGCTAATCTCGAGCTTTCTGCTGCTGATATTGCTGCGTCTATGTGTGGATCTGCCGGGCAAAGATGCATGGCAGCGTCTGTTATGATTGCAGTAGGAAATGTAAATCCACTTATTGAAAAGCTTTGCGCTGAAACTTCGAAATTTATTCCCGGCATTAAAATGCCCCCGATAATTTCGCGTCAATCCAGGGAAAATCTGATCAACTATATTGCTGAAGCAGAAAAAAAAGGAGCAAAATTATTGGTTGACGGTCGAAAATTTATCAATGACAATATTGCGGATGTGAACGGGTACTATTTAGGACCTACAATTATTGACTGGCGGGACTCCGATGCAAAGATGCCCGATTCTGAGGTTTTCGGACCTGTATTTGAGATTATTTCAGCAAAAACTGTAGAAGAAGCAATTGCTATTCAACACGAAAGTCCCTTTGGTAATGCAACATCAGCTTTCACACAAAACGGGGCCATTGCCAAAATGGTTGCTCAAAATGCGAGTGCCGGAATGATTGGAATCAATATTGGAGTTCCTGTGCCACGCGAACCATTTTCTTTTGGTGGATGGAATGCATCAAAGTTTGGAGCAGGCGATATTACCGGAAAAAGTTCTCTCGGATTTTGGTCTCAATTAAAAAAAGTAACTTCTAAATGGGCAAAACAGGAAATTACCGATTGGATGAGTTAGCCCGATGGACAATGGTTTTACACTTAATAAATTTTTAATTTCAACAAAATGACTGAAAGAGAACAAATTGTAAAAAACAACCTGGATTATTCCTTTTTTTCATGGTCCAAACAAGCCGGATTAAATCCCATTACAGTAAAATCAGCTAAAGGAGTCTATTTCCATGATTATGACGGAAAAAAATATATTGATTTTTCATCGCAATTAATGAATGCCAATATCGGGCACCAACACCCAAAAGTTATTGAAGCGATTCAGAAACAGGCCGGCGAACTCACTTTTGTAACATGCTCGATGGCTACAAACGTAAGGGGAGAATTAGGGAAAAAACTTGCTGAGATCACACCTGGCAGCCTGAAGAAAACGCTTTTTACACTTGGAGGTTCCGAAGCTGTTGAAAATGCAGTAAAACTGGCTCGGTTATATACCGGTCGTCATAAGATTATTTCGCATTACCGGTCCTACCATGGTGCAACATATGGAGCAGTTTCAGTTGGTGGCGACCCCCGGAAATTTCAATTTGACAATGAGGGTGTTCCAAATATTGTTCATGTCGAAAATCCATATTTCTACCGCTGCCCATGGAACAGCGGCACTATTGAAGAATGTGGAGAAAGAGCCGCGGCTAATCTTGACCGGATTATCCAGTTTGAGAATCCCGGCAGTGTTGCTGCAATTCTCATAGAAGGCGAATCCGGAACTTCTGGTTGCATTAAATACCCGCCTTTTTACTGGAAAAAAGTAAAAGAAATAGCCGACAGATATGGTATCTTATTAATTGACGATGAGGTAATGAGTGGTTTTGGGCGCACCGGAAAATGGTTTGGAATTGACCACCACGATGTTACACCTGATATTATGTGCGTTGCTAAAGGATTGACTTCAGGTTATGCCCCACTTGGCGGAATCATCGTAAAAGAAGAAATAGCAGCCCGCTTTAATGACATCCCATTGCCTTTAGGTTTAACTTATTCTGCTCACGCCTTGGGCTGTGCAACAGCTTTGGCCTGTATAAAGGTTTACGAAGAAGAAAACCTAATTGAAAATGCTGCTTTAATGGGTAAATATATTGAAGCAAAAATTAAAATTCTGGCGGAAAAGCACCCATCCATTGGCGATTTCCGTAACACAGGTTTACTTGGTGCAATTGAATTAGTTAAAAACCGCGAGACGAAAGAACCACTTACGCCCTTTAATGCTGCTGCCAAAGACCTGGAACCAACCAACAGAATGGCAGCAAAACTGAGGGAATTAGGATTGTTCACCTTTGTTCGCTGGAATTGGATTTTTATTGCTCCACCGCTAATAATAACTAAAAGTGAAATAGATGAAGGCCTGGATATTATAGAAAAAGCAATAGAAATTGCAGATGAGTATTATAAATAACTTCCTAAACATTTATCGGTTTCCATTGGTTAAAAAGATTGGATAGTATCTATTAATTAAAACAAAACGTATGTCAACACTTATCAAAAACGGCAGAATTATTACTGCTACTGATGATTATACGGCTGATATTTTCATCGAAGGAGAAACAATTTCAGCGATTGGCAAAAATTTAACTGTTACTGCTGATACTATTATTGATGCATCAGGGAAACTCGTAATTCCAGGTGGTATTGACCCGCATGTTCATTTGGAGATGCCTTTTATGGGTGCATTTTCCAGTGACAATTACGAAACCGGTACGCTGGCCGCCCTTCATGGCGGAACAACCACCGTAATTGATTTCGTAATCCAATCGCAGGGAAAATCACTTTATGATGCGCTGCACGAATGGCAGGGGCGCGCATCGGGAAATGTTTACAGCGATTATGCTTTCCACATGGCGGTTACTGATTTTAATTCCAATACCCAGCTTGAAATAAAAGATCTGATTGAAAAAGAAGGGATTTCTTCGTTTAAGACATTTATGGCTTATAAAGGATCCCTGATGATAGACGACAGGCAAATGGTCGGATTAATGAATGAAGTTAAAAAATACGGCGGAATCGTTACTGTTCATGCCACAAATGGTGATATTATTGATTACCTGGTTACAAAAAACAAAGCAGCCGGTAATCTTTCGCCCCTTTATCATTACCTGTCTCAGCCTGAAATAACTGAAACCGAAGCTACCGGCAGATTCATTGATATGGCCTATCAAACCGAATCAAATTCATACATTGTTCACATGACTTGCGAGGGTGCACTTAACAAGGTGAGAGATGCGCAAAAACGAAATCAGAACGTATTTGTTGAAACATGTATTCAATACCTTGTTTTGGATGCTTCTGTTTACGAACGTGGGTTTGAAAGTGCGAAATGGGTAATGAGCCCGCCTATTCGCGAGAAAAAAGACCAAAAAGCTTTATGGGCTGCAATTAATCAGGGAGTTGTTCACACGCTTGCTACGGATCATTGCCCGTTTATGTGGGATGATAAACGCAAAGGCGAAAATGACTTTACAAAAATACCAAACGGCGCGCCAGGGATAGAGCATAGGATGGAACTGATATTTTCGGAAGGTGTAAATAAAGGAAAAATCAGCCTGAATAAAATGGTGGATATTACCTCAACTTCATCCGCTAAAATATTTGGGATGTTTCCTAAAAAAGGATCTATTGCAGTTGGTTCCGATGCTGATATTGTAATTTTTAACACGACTAAAAAGCACATACTTTCAGCTTCAACGCATCATCATCATTGCGATTATTCTGCTTACGAAGGCCATGAAGTTACCGGGAAAGCTGAAATTGTTTTTCTGCGGGGAAAGTTGGCAATTAACAATGGAGATGTCAAAATTAATAAAGGCTATGGCGAATTTGTTAAAAGATCAAAATCGCCGAAAAGTTTATAATTATTTTTTCTGTTCATTTTTTTACTTATTCGAACACTTTAATTCAAAAAATACTATTCTGTTTTCTTATAAATCAGTTATAAAATAAAGACAAATAACATGGCACGAAAAATTAAATCAGGCTTGATTCAAATGTCGGTTCCGAAATCGGAAGGCGAAGGCAGCATCGCTGAAATTAAAGATGCGATGATTCAAAAACATATTCCTTTTATAGAAAATGCAGGAAAACAAGGAGTACAGATTCTGTGTTTACAGGAAATTTTTAATGGCCCCTATTTTTGTCCTGGTCAAAATAACGAATGGTACACCGCTGCTGAACCTATTCCCGGAAAAACTACTGAATTAATGCAGGGTTTAGCGAAAAAACACAACATGGTAATAATTGTTCCATTATATGAGCAGGAAATGCCAGGAGTTTTATACAACACAGCAGTTGTAATTGATGCAGATGGTACCATTTTAGGTAAGTACCGGAAGAATCATATACCTCATGTTGCACCTGGGTTTTTCGAAAAATATTTTTTCAAACCGGGGAATCTGGGATATCCTGTATTTCAGACAAAATATGCCAAAGTTGGCGTTTATATTTGCTACGACAGACATTTCCCGGAAGGAGCAAGAGAACTTGGGCTAAATGGCGCTGAAATAGTTTACAATCCTTCGGCCACTGTTGCCGGACTTTCGCAGTATTTATGGACACTGGAACAACCGGCACATGCAGCAGCAAACGGATATTTTATGGGCTGTATCAACCGGGTTGGTTATGAAAAACCATGGAATATCGGCAAATTTTACGGGTCCTCCTATTTTGTTGATCCACGGGGGCAAATATTTGCCCAGGCTTCTGAAGATAATGATGAACTCTTAGTTGCTGAATTTGATTTGGATTTAATCAATGAAGTCCGCTCTGTTTGGCAATTTTTCCGCGACAGGCGTCCTGAAACCTACAAAAAAACAGTAGAATTCTAATTGACAATTATTAGCTGGAAAATATCTGTTAATTTTCAATTGTCAATTGTACACTTTTCATTTATAACTAATACTAATGGCTGAATCGAAATATCCACATCATGTGCAGGATAATGAAGAACATTTTGCACAAATAAAGCCACTGATGAATAATTCAGAGGCATATTACGAAAGTTCGAGATGTTTGTTTTGTTATAACGCGCCTTGTATGTTGGCATGTCCAACATCTATTGATATTCCTTTATTTATCCGGCAAATAAATAACGGGAATTTGACAGGGGCCGCTAAAACCATTTACCAGGCTAATTATCTGGGAAATACCTGCAGCAAAGTATGTCCAACCGAAGTGCTTTGCGAAGGAGCATGCGTTTTTAATAAAGTAAATATTAAGGCTCTTGAAATTGGCAGGTTGCAAAATTTTGCAACAGATAACGCCATTATAACGCATCAAAGGTTTTTCGAAATACCAGATCTTAATGGCAAGTCGGTAGCTGTTATCGGAGCGGGCCCTGCAGGAGTTTCCTGCGCCTGTGAGTTAAGGTTAAAAGGATATACTGTTGATATTTACGAAGCGCGGAATAATCCATCCGGCCTGGCTTTGCACGGTGTTGCTCCCTATAAGATAACTAACAAAGAAGCCTTGATGGAAGTTGAATTTCTGAGACAGCAATTCGGTTTTAATGTTTTTTATAACTCACGTATCAAAAATAAAGAGGATCTGAATAGTCTGGAGACTAAATATGACGCTATTTTCCTCGGTATCGGGTTGGGTAATTCAGCAGAAATAAAAATTAAGGGTGAAGACAAACAAAACTGTGTTGGTGCCACTGAATTTATTGAGCAACTCAAAACAAAACCGATTACAAAACCGATTGCAAATAAAGTAGTCGTTCTTGGTGGAGGAAACACTGCAATGGATGCAGCATCAGAATCAGCAAGATTAGGCGCTGAAAAAGTTGTTCTGGCTTACCGCAGAGCGCAAAATGAGATGAAAGCCTACTATTTCGAATATGATCTGGCTAAAGTAGCCGGAGTAGTTGGCATGTTCAGTATTGCCCCAATCGAAATTGTAGGTGAAAATGCCGTTTCCGGAGTTAAATTTATCCGCACCGAGACTGTAAATGGGAAATTGAAAAATATTCCTGACAGCGAATTTGTGATTGATTGTGATTTGGTGATTAAGGCAACGGGACAATTAAAACAGACTTCTGTGATTGGTAATATTTCTGGCTTGAAAATGGATGAAACAGGACGGGTTTCGGTAAATGAAAAGACCGGACAAACAGATAATCCTAAATATTTCGCCGGCGGTGATGCTGTAAATGGCGGGGCTGAAGTTGTTAATGCTGTAGCTGAAGGAAAGTTCGCAGGAAACGGAATACATGACTTTTTAGCTAAATAGCTTTAATTATATCTGAGTAAAACAGCAGTTTGAATATTTCGAAATGTCCAACCGTCTGTTATTATATCAACCTATAATTCAATATTAATACTCTATAATATTTTTCTTGCTATGGCGAATCTTGAAATTAATTTTGCAGGCATAAAATCCCCAAATCCATTTTGGCTGGCTTCCGGCCCCCCTACAAATTCAGGGTATCAGATCATGAAAGCATTTGACCAGGGCTGGGGAGGTGCTGTATGGAAAACACTTGGAGTGCCTGTTGTGAACGTATCCAGCCGCTATGGCGCTATTAATCATCGTGGAAATAAAGTTGTTGGTTTCAATAATATTGAGCTCATAACCGATCGCCGCTTATGCGATAATCTTCGTGAAATAGAAGAAGTAAAGAAGCATTTCCCAAATCATGCTGTAATTGCTTCATTGATGGTGCAAACCAAAAAGGAATGGCAGCAAATTGTTCAGGATGTTCAAAATGCCGGAGCTGATGGAATTGAATTAAATTTTGGCTGTCCTCACGGGATGTGCGAAAGAGGAATGGGTTCAGCAGTAGGCCAGGAGCCCGAGGTGCTCGAAACTATCACACGTTGGGTGATGGAGGTTGCAAAGATCCCCGTAATCGTAAAACTCACTCCCAACATTTCGGATATTACCGAACCAGCCCAGGCAGCCCGCCGGGCAGGAGCAAATGCAATTTCACTGATTAATACCATTCAAAGCCTCGTTGGCGTTGATATTGACAAATTCGTAACCTATCCGATTGTCGAAAATCACAGCTCAAATGGTGGATATTGCGGCCCTGCAGTAAAACCAATTGCGCTTAACATGGTAAAAAACTGTGCGCAACATCCTTTGGTTCAATTGCCAATTTCAGGAATCGGAGGAATTGAAAACTGGCGGGATTCTGTTGAATTTATATTGCTGGGAGCAACATCGTTGCAGGTTTGTACAGCCGTGATGCACTATGGCTTTGGAATAATCCGCGAAATGACTGCCGGGCTTGAGCAATATATGGATTCGCATGGATTCTCTACAATTTATGACTTTGCAGGGAAAGCTCTTCCAAATGTAAAACACTGGGAGGAACTCAACCTGAAATACAGCATTAAAGCAAGTATCGACGACAGCAAATGCATTGGTTGCCAATTGTGCTACATTGCATGCGAGGACGGTGCTCATCAGGCCATTGAACTTAACGGGGACAAAAACATCCGGACACCGAAAATAAATGAAGAAAATTGTGTCGGCTGTAATTTATGTTCGCTCATCTGCCCTGTTGAAAATTGCATTACCATGATCAGAAAAGACGATGGAAAACAGCATCTCACATGGAAACAACGCACTGATGCGGATGATATTCCCACAACTTTCAACTCCGAATTAGCCGGCGGTCTTTCGCATGTAGTACCTGCTCCAATTGATGCGATAAGAAAATGATAAAATTTTAGATCAACTTAAAAAGGAGGGCAAAAACCCTCCTTTTTATTTATAATTCTATTCGGCAAGAACCAGTATTTTATTTCTGGCTACTTCAACTACGCCTCCTTTAATGTCGAAAAACATTGGTAGCTTATCCATTCCCAAAACTTTAATCTGTCCTTTCTGCAAAGCGGCGATTAAAGGCGCATGGTTTTTCATGACTTCAAATGAACCATCGAGGCCAGGAAATTGAACCAATGATGCCTCTCCGGTAAATATTGTTGTATCAGGCGTTATTATCTCTATTTTCATTCCTAACCAGTTGTTAATTTATTCCCTTCATCAGGTACATCCATGGCTAAAATTGATTAACCAGCCGACTCGGCAAGCAGTTTTTTACCTTTCTCGATTGCTTCCTCTATCGTCCCGACAAGGTTAAACGCTGCTTCAGGGTATTCGTCAACTTCTCCATCCATAATCATTTTGAACCCTTTAATAGTGTCTTCAATTGCCACATAAGTGCCAGGTATACCTGTAAACTGTTCGGCTACATGGAAAGGCTGTGAAAGGAAGCGCTGAACACGCCGTGCTCGCTGGACCACAAGTTTGTCTTCTTCCGAAAGTTCATCCATACCAAGGATGGCGATAATATCCTGTAATTCTTTGTAACGCTGAAGAATTTCCTTCACACGCTGTGCTGTATTGTAATGCTCTTCACCAACAACATCGACACTAAGGATTCGTGAAGTGGAATCAAGGGGATCCACTGCCGGATAAATACCTAATTCCGAAATCTTACGATTTAGAACAGTTGTTGCGTCAAGGTGGGCAAATGTAGTTGCAGGGGCAGGATCAGTAAGGTCATCAGCAGGAACATAAACTGCCTGGACTGACGTGATGGACCCACGTTTGGTGGATGTGATACGTTCCTGCATGGTTCCCATTTCGGTGGCAAGTGTTGGCTGGTAACCTACTGCAGAAGGCATACGTCCTAACAAAGCAGATACTTCGGAGCCTGCCTGGGTAAAACGGAAAATATTGTCAATAAAAAAGAGTATATCACGCCCGCCACTTTTTTCGTCACCATCGCGGAAATACTCTGCAACAGTAAGGCCGGACAGAGCAACGCGGGCGCGGGCTCCTGGTGGCTCGTTCATTTGACCGAACACAAGGGTTGCTTGCGATTGTGCAAGTTCGGCAGGATCAACTTTCGATAGGTCCCATCCGCCTTTTTCCATATCTTCTTTGAATGCTTCACCGTAGCGGATAACACCAGATTCAATCATTTCGCGCAATAAGTCGTTACCTTCGCGGGTACGTTCCCCAACACCAGCAAACACGGACAAACCTGAATAGCTTTTGGCGATATTGTTGATCAATTCCATGATGATAACTGTCTTACCAACACCGGCACCTCCAAACAGCCCAATCTTTCCACCTTTTGCGTAAGGTTCAATCAGGTCAATTACTTTGATACCAGTATAAAGCACCTCTTTGGTTGTGGTAAGGTTCTCAAATTTTGGTGGATCACGATGAATGCTGTAAGATGTTTTTTTGGCAACAGAGCCTAATCCATCAATAGCTTCACCTATTACATTAAAGAGCCGCCCTTTGATGATATCGCCGGTAGGCATGGTGATGGTTTCGCCCATAGCCGTTACTGTCATTCCGCGGCGGAGGCCATCAGTTGAATCCATTGCAATAGTACGGATAATACTTTCGCCGATATCCTGCTGACATTCGAGAACGATCGTATGACCTTCGTCATTCTTCACTTCCAGTGCATCGTAAATATTGGGTAACTTTACATCTTGTTCAAATGCTACGTCGATTACCGGGCCGATAATCTGTGAAATTTTTCCTGTAATTTTCTCTGACATGTTGAATACTTTATGAGGCAAATTTAACAAACAAATTTCTTGTAATAATGTTTTGGGATGATTTCTCCTGATTTAATGTAAAATGAGGGTATCCTTTTCCGTATCTATTATGTTACTAAATAAAAAAGCTATTCCTCCCTTCTCGATTGAGGATGCTGAAAAAACAGCAACAGTACAACTCCTGTTGATATTGCAGAATCAGCTATATTAAATACCGGGCGAAAAAAGATAAATTCCTCCCCACTCCAGAAAGGAAACCAGGAAGGATAAGTACCCCTAAGTATAGGAAAATAGAGCATGTCCACAACCTTGCCGTGGAGGAAACTACTATACCCGCCTTCCTGAGGCAAAAAACGTGCAACATCCAAAAATGTGCTGTCGCTGAAAATTAATCCATAATATGCGCTGTCGAGAATATTACCGATAGCTCCGGCAAGTATCAGCGACAAGCTGATAATAAAGCCATTACTGATTTTGTGCCTCGTTACGCGATAAAGAATATAAATGATAACCAGTACGGCAATTATCCGAAAGACACTTAAAAACAGTTTCCCATAATCGCCTGCAAACTGCATGCCAAATGCCATTCCGTTGTTCTCGGTAAAATGGATTATAAACCAGTTACCTGCCACATTAAATTCCTGACCCAGAGTCATTGTAGTCTTGATCCAGAACTTTAAAGTCTGGTCAAGAAGCAGGACGATAAAAACAATCAGAAAAGACTTTTTCAAAACCTGGATTGAAGTGTTAATTTTTATCCTGGTTCATCTTTGCCTCAATGCTCAACGTGGCATGAGGAACAATCCTTAATCGTTCCTTGGATATCAGCTTTCCGGTAACCCTGCATATTCCATAAGATTTGTTCTCTATACGGATGAGTGCATTTTCGAGCGACTGTATGAATTTTTCCTGCCGTGCAGCCAATTTCGCGTTTTCTTCTTTGGATAACACCTGATATCCTTCTTCCAGCACCTTAAAAGTGGGGGACGTATCATTTGTATCGTGTTCGTTATGATTGGTGTAAGCTTCTTTGAGTAATATAAAATCAAGTCGGGCTTTCTCCAGCTTTTCAAGGATGAGAGTCCTGAATTCTTCAAGTTCTTTATCGGAATAGCGCATTCTGCCCTTCTCGTCTTTAACTTCTTCCTTTTTCATATGGCAAGTGTTTTGAGGTAATATAAATGTAAATGTTCAAACTATTAAAAGGTGACTTTCTTAACGATGATCTTCACTTTAATCTCATCAGTAACCTCGATGAAATCCTCTGAATTCATCGACTCCCGGTCTTCCATTGTCAGCAATTCGGCCAGAGTCTCAGAACAAATATAACTCTTATTGTGTTCTATAGCAGGTGCAAGGTCGTTGTTTTTTTCGATATTGACATAAATTTTATCCGTAACGTCAAAACCTTTTTCTTTTCGCAGGTTTTGTATGCGGTTAATCAACTCACGGGCAATACCTTCCTGCCTTAATTCTTCGGTAACGGTGATGTCCAAAGCTACTGTGAGGTTGCCCGAAGATGCAACAACCCAGCCTGGAATATCATCAGTTAAAATCTCCACATCAGAAAGTAGCAGTTCAACACTTTCGCCATGGAAATCCAGTTGCAATGAGCCTTCTGCTTCAATCTGCGCAATAGCGGCCTGATCAAATTTTTCAACCATTCCTGCTATTTGCTTCATTAACTTGCCATACTTTGGTCCAAGCGTTTTAAAATTAGGCTTGATCTTTTTAACAAGAATGTTATCTGCACCACTGAGGTAATCAATCCCTTTTACGTTTACTTCCGATAGGATCAGATGGCGGACAGCTTCTACCTGCATGCGAAAAGTCTCGTCCCGCTCAGGTATCATTATCTTTTGCAAAGGCTGACGAACACGCAGGTTAGTCTTTTTTCTAAGGCTTAATACCATGGATGAAACCTGTTGGGCAAGTTCCATTCGCTCTTCCAGTTCCTTATCTATCATAGAATCATCTGATTCCGGGAAGTCGGAAAGATGAATTGATTCAGTTTTTTCCTTCGCGGTTACCAGGTTGAGGTCAGCCCAAAGTTTATCCATAAAGAATGGAGCAATGGGAGAGGATAACTTTGCCACGGTTATGAGGCATTGGTAAAGCGTTTGGTATGCCGAAATTTTGTCCTCGGAATATTCACCTTTCCAGAAACGGCGGCGCGAGAGTCGCACATACCAGTTGCTGAGGTGTTCGTCAACAAATGTTTGGATGTACCTGCCTGCCTTTGTTGGTTCGTAATCGGCATAGCTGTCGTCAACATTAACGATCAGGGTATTCAGTTCGGAAAGTATCCAGCGGTCGATCTCCGGACGGCTGTTAAATGGGATTTCTTCTTCTTTGTAGGCAAAACCATCAATATTGGCATAAAGGGCGAAGAAATTATAGGTGTTGTAAAGCGTTCCAAAAAATTTACGCTGCACTTCAGCTATTCCTTCCAGATCAAATTTAAGGTTGTCCCAGGGCTGTGCATTGGTTATCAAATACCAGCGGGTAGCATCAGGGCCATATTTTTCAAGAGTTTCAAAAGGATCAACAGCATTGCCGAGGCGTTTGCTCATTTTGTTCCCACTCTTGTCCAGTACCAGTCCATTTGAAACTACATTCCTGAATGCAATCTCACCAAACACCATTACAGCTATTGCATGCAGTGTAAAGAACCAGCCACGTGTCTGATCAACACCTTCGGCAATGAAGTCGGCAGGAAAATATTCTTTAACATCGCCATTTTCGAACGGATAATGGAATTGTGCATAAGGCATAGCTCCTGAATCGAACCATACATCAATCAGGTCAGGTTCACGGAACATTTTCTTCCCTGTAGCCGATACCAGGAAAATATCATCAACATACGGCCGGTGAAGATCGAATGTATTGTAGTTCTCTTTTGCATTGTCGCCCGGCACGAATTTACTATAAGGATTTTCTTTCATAAATCCAGCCATCATTGACTTTTCAATTTCAGCCTTCAGTTGCTCTACAGAACTGATGCAGATTTCTTCACTGCGGTCTCCGCTTACCCATATCGGCAATGGTGTGCCCCAATAACGGGAACGTGAAAGATTCCAATCGACAAGGTTTTCGAGCCAGTTGCCAAAGCGTCCTGTGCCGGTTGATTCGGGCTTCCAGTTGATTGTCCGGTTGAGCTCAATCATCTTATCTTTTAAAGCCGTGGTGCGGATAAACCACGAATCGAGCGGGTAGTAGAGAATAGGCTTGTCAGTTCGCCAGCAATGCGGATAGGAGTGTTCATATTTCTCACTCTTGAAAGCCCTGTTCTCCTTCTTTAATTTAACAATTATCTCTATATCAACATTATCTTCGCGGGCAGGATCATAATCTGAAGCATATTCAGCTTTTACATAACGCCCCGCAAATTCGCCCATTTCCTCGGTAAAACGGCCTTGTTTGTCAACAAGGGTGAGAGCTCCAATTCCATTTAAACGTGCCACTTTAAAGTCGTCGGCACCAAAACTTGGGGCAATATGAACGATTCCTGTGCCATCTTCTGTAGTAACAAAATCGCCGGTAACCACTTTAAATGCATCGCCTTCCTGCGGCTGGGCATATGGAAGCAATTGTTCATATCCGATGTTCTCAATCTGGCGTCCTTTGAAGCTTCCGTATATACGGAATGGTATGTTCTTGTCGCCGGGGTTGTATTCGTCAAAAATGAGTTCAGCATTTTTCTCCGGGAAATATTTGCCGGCTAACTCTTTGGCCAGGATAACTGTGACAGGCAGATAGGTGTATGGGTTGAATGTTGCTACCTGCACGTATTCAATGTCTTTGCCAACAGCAAGTGCTGTATTGGAAGGCAAAGTCCACGGGGTAGTTGTCCATGCAGTAAAGAATAAGTCGCCGTGCGGCTTTTCAAAAAGAAATTCAGAAGCAGCAGAACGAAGAACTTTAAACTGTGCAACAACTGTGTTGTCTTTTACATTCCTGTAGCAGCCTGGTTGGTTAAGTTCGTGTGTGCTGAGGCCTGTTCCGGCGGCGGGTGAAAAAGGCTGAATGGTAAAACCTTTGTAAAGCAAGCCCTTTTTATAAAGCTGACCCAGCAGATACCAAACAGATTCGATATAGGTGTTGTCGAAAGTGATATAAGGATCTTTCAGATCAACCCAATAGCCGATCTTCAGCGTGAGGTCGTCCCACAGGTCCTTGTATTTCATAACTTCCGTGCGGCAAGCCTTGTTATAATCATCAACACTTATCTTGCGACCGATATCTTCTTTGGTGATACCAAGGGTTTTTTCAACTGCCATTTCAATTGGCAGGCCATGGGTATCCCAGCCGGCTTTTCGCTTGACGTAATAACCTTTGAGTGTTTTGTAGCGGCAAAAAATATCCTTAATAGCCCGTGCCATCACATGATGTATCCCGGGAGTGCCATTGGCAGAAGGCGGGCCTTCATAAAAGACGAAGGACTCACGGTGACTGCGATTTTGAAGGCTTTTCTCAAAAACATGGTGTTCCTGCCACAATTGCAGAACTTCCTTACCGATGGCCGTAAGGTTAAGTTGTTTATATTCAGGATATTTCTTTCCCATCTAAGCGTAGTTTGCACAATTTCTAAAAAGAGTGCAAAGTTAAGAAATATATTGATATGTACCGAGCTGGCGCCCTCTGAATTTTCTAAAACGATGCCGGGTGCCGGTATGATTGGTTGAACTTTGGCTTTGGTAGCAATCATCTGAAAATGCTTCTGTCAATCATGCTTTGTCGTTTGATACGAAAACATTCACAAGCGCTGTTTGCAAACAATCAAGTGTTTATCCTTAATTTGATCTGCCGTGCAAATTATTTGCTTGCACATCAAAAAGAATCTTAGTAATTTAGTTCTCTGAAACCCCTAAAAACTTATTGCCATGGGAAAATCGATGGATAAAGAGAAAAAAGAAGAAAAGAAAAAGCCAACTAAAACCTTGAAAGAGAAAAGGCTTGAAAAGAAAGAGAAAAAGGGTAAATTCTGATTTCTCTGTTATGTAGCTTTCTACTACTTGCACCGGGGCGAACCACTCCCCGGTTTTTTCTTTTATATCGGTATAGTCCGAGCCAAAGTTTTTTTATACTTCTTCTTCTGAAATTTCCATTCGCGGATAACACTTTTCCACTTATCGGGGTTGTACTCAACCGATTAAAACTTCATATTCCTGGCATCATCAAATTGCTTCTAGCAACTTGCAGGCATGCGCGAAGTCCTCAATGCGTGAAATATTCCCCGGATGGGCATACAGGACGTCACCTATACCCTTGATATTTCCCGGATGGGCACACAGGACATCACCTGTGCCAATTATTTTCCCCTGGAAGGCGTGTAGGACATCCTCTGTGTCCATAATTTACCCCGTGCAGGCATAGGTGACTTCACTTATGCTTTTGTTTTTTAGCGATATGAGTTGTGCGGAGCGGCACGGGGTTACTGAATTGGGTTAAAATTGGGTAGAGAGTTTTTGTTATTAATCAAGCGAATGGTAACAGTGGCAAGTAGATTTTAAAAGTAGAATTATAAGTGTTATGGTGTTCAGAGCGGAATTACAAATTCCGCTCTGATGGGGCTTTGCATTTTTCTATTTGATTATTAATTTACCCATTTTTATCACACCATTTCGATTTTTCAATCTATAGAAATAAAACCCTTCTGGCATGTTATCCTTTTGAATTAGTATTTCATTTGAATTAGTATTAGAATAATTTCCAACCACTTTACCACTAATTGCAATAATATCCAGCCAATAAGGCTTTTCATATTTTTGTGGTATAATTAATATGGTTGATTTTGAAAACGGATTTGGAAATAAATAAATATCGTTCTGTAATATATTATCATCATTAATATCAGTTATCAGAACATATAATTTTTCCGAGAAAGCATTACAACCATTGGTGTTAGTTACTTCAACATAGTAATAACCTGTCTTATGAACAACATACATCCTATATTTAGCATTCGGGATATAAGTGTTTTCATAATACCATTGGTATTTGAATGCAGAATCAGATATTAAGGAATCTCCGTTTAATGAAATAGTAGGTGTTGGGGGTGAAATGCAATCGCTTAGTTTTAATACGTATATGTCATAACAAACGTCAATATTATCAGTATTTCTGAGTGTATCTAATCCAAATGAAATATATTCACCAGAGTATAATCCTGTTAAATATATGTCTCCTGAATTATCAAGTGTAAGATCTCTCACATAATTATCATAGTCAGTATCTCCTATAATTTTAGTCCAAAGTGCATTACCATCGTTATCAAGTTTCGCCAAAAATCCAGATGGGTAAGAATTTCTTATAATATAAAGAGAATCAAACCATAAGCATGGACTTTCGAAGTTGCACGATAAGTATACTTCACCAGTGCTATTTATCGCAATACTGTAACTCCAGTCAAAAGATTCGCCCCCTGAGCTATTCGCCCATAGTGCATTTCCTGAGCTATCAAGTTTTGCATAAAAAATATCACTTCCCCCATTATTTAGTAGGATTTTAGGTCCAAAATTAAGTGTATCGCTTCGAAAATATCCTGTCATATAAATATTGTCAAAATCATCCATTGCAATATCCAAAATAGATTCAAATGAATTACCCCCATAATCTTTTACCCAAATAATATTTCCATCTGTATCCATTTTTAAAACAAAGAAATCCTGATAGCCCTTATTTATTAATACCTGCGATCCAATATCAATAGTGTCACTAGAAAAAGTCCCGGTTATAAAAATATAACCTAAATTATCAGTAGTCACATTATTTCCAAAATCCGCCAATTTTCCGCCCACTTTTTTTGCCCAAACAACCTCACCATCAGCTCCATATTTCGCGATAAATAAATCTCCGATACCACTGTTTGATAATGTATCCAATCCGAATATGATTTCAGGACTTTCAAATCCACCTACAGCAAATAAGTTATCTGAATTGTCGACGGTAATATCTTCAATATAGTCGATCCCATTACCACCTTCACTCTTAGACCAAAGAACGTTCCCGTCACTATCATATTTTATTATGAAAAAATTCTGCCCGCCTTTGTTTATCAGAGTGCCTGATTCAAGAACAATAGAATCACTTCTGAAATTACCTGAACAATAAACATTATCCGAAATGTCAATTGATAAGTTAAAAGCACAATCAATATCATTTCCACTTATACTTCGAGCCCACAATATATTTCCAGTTGAATCATATTTAGTGATAAACGCATCACTTGAGCCACCATTATATAGGGTGTCATTTCCGAAAAATATTGTATCACTATCAAAATAACCTGAAATATAAATTGACTTATCAGCATTATCAACTAATATACTTTCTGCATCATCAAAAGTTTTTCCTCCTGCACCCGCAACCCATGACCATCCTTTACATTGAGCTTGAAGAGATATAATTTGACAAAATAAAAAGTTAGATAACAGACTAATAATTATTAATATTTTCATAATTATCAGGTTTAAGCAAAGATTTTTATCAGGTATATTAGAAATTATTTTTTTTGAGCTCTGTATTTATTAGTGTATAGCAATCACATAAATACTAATACATCGAATTTCCAATAATATGTGCATGATTTTATTCATCAATAATCTTAGTTCCAAAAATAATATTTTGAAAGAATTGGCAACAGTACAAGCCGTGGCAGGATTTCGAAAATGCCCTATTGCATCTATGATAAACAAATATAAACAAATATATCCGGTTTGAATGTGATGAATGAAAATAAAGTTTTGCAGCCTTGCGGTGCAGGTTAATCCATGTTAGTTCCAAGCCATGCTATGCTTTTATTTTAGAAGGATGCTGCCTGGTATCAAATATAGAAAGCAATACAAGGTGTTCGTTATCTGTAATATAATATATTGTAAGATTTTTCAGAAAAACACATCGATGGATTTTGCTTTTCTGTTTTGAAACCGGAAAAGCTTCAGGAAATAATGCTAAAAGGAGAATTTGCTTTTCTAACTTTTTAAAAAACTTAGACAATTCCTTAGGAGTCCAGTTGTTCTCAAGATAGATTATGATACTTTCAAGATTTACTATGGCTTCTTGTGACCACCTAATCTTTAAGCCACTTTTCATATTTTTTTCTTACCTGATCATGAGAATAGACTTTACCTTGCTGGATATCTTCTAACCCTTTATTAATTGAAGCTCTTTCTTCCTGAGTTACAGTATCCCACCAATCAGCTTCTGAAACATGAGGGGCCGAAATTATTTTTTTTAACAGAGCTATAAGATCATTGTCCTGAATATCAATGATTCTTTGAATGATTTCTAATTTTTCAGCAGAAAGGTTCATTTTGAGATTGACTTTACACAAAGATAATCATTTTTCAGAATGGTAACGAATGATTTTGGTTTGGGGGCTATCGTACAGCGGTAAACGCAGTTATTGCCTGTGTTTCTTTACAGCCAAGGTTTCTAAACATAATTCAGGCTCCGACTTTCCTTTTTTTCATTAACGGCGGAACTTTCCTTTTGGAGATTTTGGCTTTCAGTTCGCTCATTAATTTCCGGAAGTCTTTTAATTCTTCCTCAGTCCATGGTTCGGATTGAACAGTGAAGTCAACATTTTTCGGTTCTTTGATGAGTCCCATATTTTTACGGTTTAAAGTATTGTGAAATCAGTCTTAACGCTGCACCAGCCACGAGTCACCGCCACCAATCACAAATTACTATAAACATTAAGCACTTGGCTTTATAGCGTTTTCCTGTTTCTTCTTTCTGAAATATGCAATAATTTTCTCCTTTGTCATTTTAGAGAGCTTTTCACTTAATTTGTCTCTTTGTTCACGCATGAATCTTACAGGGTCGAACGTTTTCTCAGTTGTTGTCTTCATAAGTCATAAAGTCTCTGGTTCATGCATTAAAGATAGTATAAACCTATTGAATTCTATCAGGCCGGCGCAGATTTGTTCTATTCCTGGGTTGACTCCCAGCCTCCCCAGGAATCATCTTCCTGATGAACTTTCTATCTTGCCTATTGCCTAATGCCTATTGCCTATCTTTCACTTCTCCCCAAAACTAATCCCCATTTTCCTTGATTTCCGGATCAAAGCATGGTCAGCCGGAACAAGCCGCAGTTTACCACCTACATCCGCAAGCGGCACGGAGGTAATAGTATCACCTTTACTGGAAACCATAACGCCGGATTTACCTTCGGCAATCAATTCAACGGCATAGGCACCGTAGCGTGTGGCAAGTATGCGGTCCATCGGTGAAGGGCTGCCGCCTCGCTGAATATAGCCCAGTATTGTCTCGCGGGTTTCAAGCCCCGTATTCTTGCGGATTATCTGTGCAATATGATGTGCTGCCGATATGCCTTTAGGTTTAACAATACCTTCGGCCACAACAACAATGGAGTATGCCTTTTTATTTTTTGACCGCTTTTCGAGATAACGCGCCACAACTTTATCGTCGTAAGGGATTTCGGGGATAAGGATCACATCGCCACCACCGGCTATGCCAGAGTAGAGCGCCAGCCATCCCGCATGATGCCCCATGAGTTCGATAATCATAATGCGTTTGTGCGAGTTTGCGGTAGTGTGCAGCCGGTCGATGGCATCGGTGGCAATCCATACTGCCGAATCGAAACCGAATGTAACATCGGTGCCAAATACTTCGTTGTCAATCGTCTTTGGTATTCCAATAACATTAAGGCCTTCAGCAGAAAGCTGTGCAGCGGTTTTCTGGGTACCGTTTCCGCCGATAACAACAAGGGCATCAAGCCCCATTTCACGGTAGTTATTCCTGATAAGCTTGGGTTTATCAACCTGCGGACCTCTGCCGGCGACTGATTTATATGGTTTTTCACGGGACGTGCCAAGGATAGTACCTCCAAATGTGAGGATCCCGGATAACTGAGGTTCATCAAGTTCAGCATACTCCTTGTTTATCAGGCCCGAAAACCCGGAAGCAATCCCAAATACCTTCATGCCATATTCGGTTATTGCGGTTTTACCGACACTACGGATTGCAGCATTGATACCCGGACAATCGCCACCGGCGGTTAGAATCCCGATCCGCATATTCTTTGTTTTTGAAGAAGCCATAGTTGGAGGATTATGTAAAAAAAGGTGCCGGGTGCCTGTTCTGCAAAGTTAAGATGATAGGTGGCAATGTGAAGGATATTTTATAAATAAGGGTCTTTAATTTTCAGCTTAGTTCTGTAGGAAGAGTTTCTCTTTTTAACCGGGCACCTGTATGAACACCAATAACTTGATGTAACTTTGCATTTAGATTTTAGAAATGAAAAAAAACATCCAATATTTACTTTCTGTTCTATTATTCCTTGTTTCAGGGTTTACTACTTCATTTGCCCAATATCCGAATGTTCTGATTGGCGAACAATTTACACCCGAAGAGCCTGCTATTGCCATTGATCCTGCCAATACGAAACGAATTGTTGCAGGTGCCAATATTTCAAGTTTCTATTATTCTAACGATGGCGGAGTAACATGGGGCGATGGCCAGCTAACATCAGAAGCTCACGGCGTATGGGGCGATCCTTGTCTTGTGGTGGATACCATGGGGTATTACTATTTCTTTCACCTTGCCAATCCACCCCTTGGAAGTTGGATCGACCGGATCGTATGCCAACGTTCAACGGATGGTGGCCTCACATGGAACGACGGAACAGCCTTTGGAAAGGATAATAATAAGGCCCAGGATAAGGAATGGGCTGTTATTGACAGGGCAACAAACACGATTTACGTTACCTGGACCCAGTTTGATGAATACGGGAGTACTAATCCATTGGACAGCACCAACATTCTTTTTGTCCGTTCTACAGATCAGGGCTTATCATGGTCAACTCCTGTCCGCATCAACAAACAAGCCGGCGATTGCCTGGATAGCGACAACACCGTGGAGGGCGCTGTTCCTGCCGTTGGCCCTGAAGGCCAGATTTATGTTGCCTGGGCAGGCCCTTTGGGCATTATGTTCGATCGTTCGGCTGACGGTGGCAGCACATGGCTTGCTAACGATATATTCGTTAGTGACATTCCGGGAGGCTGGGATTTTGGCATTCCTGGCATTTCAAGGTGTAATGGTTTACCTGTCACTTGCTGCGACATAAGTAACGGGCCTGACAGGGGCACTATCTATGTAAACTGGTCCGACCAGCGAAACGGCGAAACGGATACCGATGTCTGGCTCTGCCGCTCCAATGATGGCGGGAACACCTGGAGTTCGCCCATCCGTGTAAACAATGATTTACCGGGTAAACAGCAGTTTTTTACATGGATGGCAGTGGATCAGGCTACCGGTTACCTTTGGTTTGTTTTTTACGATCGCCGGAGTTATACGGATATGAAGACCGACGTGTTCCTGGCCTTATCAAAGGACGGAGGCTACACGTTTACGAACTTTAAAGTGAGTGAAACGCCTTTCATTCCTACATCCAATGTTTTCTTTGGAGACTATACCAATATCTCGGCTCATAATAATATCATAAGGCCAATTTGGGCACGTTTACATAACAGCCAACTGAGTGTATGGACAGCAATCCTTGACTCTACAATGGTTGGTATTCCAGATGTATTGCCACAGGCTGAGAATGATGAGGAAAGCTACCCGAATCCGTTCAGCGATGAAGCTTATTTTGCTTTCAAAATACATAAACGTTCACTTGTTAACCTTGAAGTGATGGATCTTTACGGACAAAGTGTAGCCACAATTTATGCCAACCAATGGCTTGATCCGGGGAAATATATCGAACGTTTCGACTCGTCGGGCATTGACTTGCCATCGGGTGTTTACTATTTCCGACTGAATACAGGAGAAGCGGAAAAACGCAGGAAAATTATTTATCTGCGTTGATTTTATCCTCTGGCAGGATTTAACCAGATACACATACTCCCCCGCTTTACCTTGCTCTTCCAGGGACGATGCATTATAAATTGGTTCATATTTTAACATAAATCACAGCGTTAAATAATGATATACAAATTTTGAAAAATCAGATTTTAAGACGTATCTTTCATCTATAAAAGACCGTCCCATAGAAAGAAAAAGGCTACACCAAATTGAAGTCAAAGTACTTAATTTTTAATGCGTCACCCCTGATACATCAAACTCTACCAATCAAGGTGGGCAGGAATTTACTACATTTGTGGCTCCAAAAGGCATAAACGAAGGTATAATGTCAATTACTATATCGCAAATAACAAAGATTTACGGCAAGCAGGTTGTTTTAGACAGGGTAAGTTTTCACATTGCAAAAGGTGAAATAGTTGGGTTACTTGGTCCTAACGGAGCCGGAAAATCTACTTTGATGAAAATACTAACCTGTTTCATCCCTCCTACCTCGGGGGAAGCCAGCATTGATGGTTTTGACATCGCAGAGCATGCCACAGAAGTAAGGAGACGGATTGGCTACCTACCCGAAAACAACCCGCTTTACCTCGACATGTATGTTAAAGAATACCTCAGCTTTATCGCCGGAATTCACAAACTTGGTAAAAGCAGCCATCTGCGTGTTGCAGAAATGATAGGACTTACAGGCCTCGGACCAGAACAGAACAAACTCATTGGTACACTGTCAAAGGGATACCGGCAACGTGTCGGGCTGGCTCAGGCACTAATACATAATCCTGATGTTCTTATTCTGGATGAACCTACTTCCGGGCTGGATCCAAATCAACTGCTTGAAATAAGGAATCTGATACAAACTATTGGCAAAGAAAAGACTGTAATGCTCTCCACGCATATTATGCAGGAAGTTGAAGCGATTTGTCACAGAGCAATTATTATTCATGAAGGGAAAATTGTTGCCGATGATTCCACCGCACATTTGTCTCATTTCCGCACAGGAGTTATTATTACAGCAGAATTCGACAAACCTGTCGAAACTTCGTCCTTATTGAAGATTAAAGGGATTAGCAAGGCAATTAATACTTCAGGCAATGTTTGGCAACTCCATGCCAACGCGGAAACTGATATTCGTCCTAATATTTTTAATTTTGCGGTGGAGAATGGCTTTACTGTGTTATCTCTTCATCGCGAAGAGCAAAAACTCGAGGAAGTTTTTCAGCAATTGACTAAAAAATAATTCTATTTCCTTTTTGTGTCGTGATAAATGTTTAATTTTGCCCGTACAATTACGTGGAAAAATTTGATTGATTGCAACCACGGGAAAAAATGCTAAAGCAATATTTTTGCCCTTCCCCTATCAATCAGCTGCTTTCCTATTCTTAAGTTATAATCTATAAAACAAAATTTATGGGATATTTATTTACGTCGGAATCTGTGTCAGAAGGACACCCCGACAAAGTGGCCGATCAGATTTCCGATGCATTGCTGGATGAATTCCTGCGCTGGGACCCGGAATCTAAAGTTGCCTGTGAAACACTTGTTACCACCGGGCTCACTGTTTGCAGTGGAGAAGTAATGACAAGCGGATATGTGGATATCCAGAAAATAGCGCGCCGGACTATCGAACGTATCGGTTACACTAAAGCTGAGTACCGGTTCGACAACAATTCGTGTGGAGTTATTTCTACAATACACGAACAATCTGATGATATCAATCAGGGAGTTGTAAGGGAAAGACCTGAAGATCAAGGTGCTGGCGACCAGGGAATGATGTTCGGCTATGCAAGCCGCGAAATGGACAACTTTATGCCAATGGCGATTGAGATTGCACATTCATTGCTCCAGGAACTTGCCGCAATCCGGCGCGAAGGAAAGAAGATGAAATACCTGCGCCCGGATGCAAAATCGCAGGTCACAATTGAATATGATGACGCGAATCACCCGATTCGTATTGATACAATTGTGGTGTCTACGCAACATGATGAATTCATTTTGCCAGCTGACAATTCGCTTAATACCGTAAAAGCAGCAGAAAAGAAAATGCAGGATAAAATCAAGGAAGATATCAGAACTGTACTTATTCCAAGGGTAAAGAAAGCCCTGCCCGCAAGGATTAAAAAGTTATTTAAAGATGACTACACGCTTCATGTGAATCCAACCGGCAAATTTGTAATTGGAGGGCCACATGGTGATACCGGACTTACCGGACGTAAAATTATCGTAGACACTTACGGCGGCAAAGGCGCTCATGGGGGTGGTGCTTTCTCGGGAAAGGACTCATCCAAAGTAGATCGCTCTGCTGCTTATGCTGCCAGACATATAGCTAAAAACCTTGTTGCTGCCGGCATAGCTGACGAAGTATTGGTTCAGGTAGCTTACGCTATAGGTATTGCCGAGCCTGTTGGCTTGTATATCAATACAAACCGTTCGGCTAAAGTGAAAGATGCAAATGGCAAAAAGCTGACAGACAGTGAAATATCGCAGAAAGTTAGCAAAATTTTTGATATGCGACCATATGCTATTGTAAAACGCTTTGGTTTGAAGAATCCTATCTTCGAGCGCACAGCATCGTACGGGCATTTCGGCAGGGATTACCACAAAGAAAAGGTTGAAGTATATTATAAAAATGATTCTACAAGCATCGAAAAACTAAACGGCCAGGATCACTATTATAAGGAAGTAGAATTCTTTGCCTGGGAGAAGCTGGATTATGTTGACAAAATAATAAAGGAATTCGGACTCTAATAACTGGATCAGACCGGTTTATATTAAGAAAGGCTGCATTAAAAATGCAGCCTTTCAAATTTCGGAACGTTCAGATTAATGTCTGATCACGAGTTTTTTAGTTACAATAGCTTCATTATTAAGTATTAATGTGTAGAAATACACACCTTCTTTCAGGTCATTAGTATTGATAATTGCACGGCCTTGAAGCTTCTCCAGTTTTATATCGCGCACAACACTACCCAGTAAGTTACGAACTACAATATTTCCAACGCTACCGGCTGGAATACTATAATTAAAGGATGTGGAGGAAGAAGCTGGATTTGGAAAAGCATCGGAAAATTCATAGCCATTCAAAACGGCACCAAGCCCTAAAGGACTTAAAAGAAAATTAACAGTCACCTGAGATGGAATTGATTGCCCGCCTTTTTCAAAAAACTCATATGTAATAGAAGTCAGACCAGACTGAAGACTTGGATAATAATCACCCAGAAAAGTAGTGTCTATGCCAGACGCCAGTACTACTGCAATTGCAGATGTATCAGTTGTTGATGCATAGCATTGTACACCAAAACAGAACGAGTTTGATGATAATGGAACTTCGCTTTGCATAATACGCCTAACGAACAGCCTGAGCTCCTGATCGTATGTGTTCCTGACTCTGAGGTCGATTGGCATTATATCGATATTTATATCAGAGTTATACACATTGATTGTAGTTCCGTTTACCACATTATTGGAGAGATCGGTAATCTCAATCTGATTACTTTGCGCAGTAACACTTACTAAAGCAAAGGCATTAATGAAAAATAAAAGTAGTATAGCTTTTTTCATAGTAAAGGATTTAATGTATAATTAATATCAAAAATCATGCTGAAATATATAAAATTTCATTTTGTTTTATCTGACTTCCAGGTTATTCAACTTTCAGCGCAAAGATATAGACAACTTTCTAATTTCCCGACTTCTTAAAAATAATTTCCATATTCATATAATAAATATATTTTCGAAAATTCTACCTCAGAATTTGGGTAATGTCATGATTAATATTTAATCTTGTACCAACCATTAAAAACAAACCATATGAAAACAAAATTTTTACTTTTCGCTTTATTTATCGCCGTTACTCAATTGAGTTTTGGGCAATCTTTTGTCTGGGAAGCATTTGATGCGGGACAGATGCCCCCCCAGGGATGGACAATAAATGGGATTCCGGCTCAATGGGCAGTCGGCAATAGCGCAAACGCCGGTGGCTCAGCTCCGGAAGGGAAGTTCACTTATATAGATCAAACCACTACCACCAGGTTGATCTCACCAATGATTGACCTTACGGGAATGACCACAGTGAAATTTTCGTTCAGGCATATGTATGACTGGTATGCTAATCCGGCACCTAAAGTTGGGGTTGCCACCCGATCGCACAATGGTGCCTGGACTTCGGTTTATGAGGTAACACCTACGGCAAATATTCCTGCTCAACAAATTAACATTGACATTGCGAATGCTGATGTTGGGCAATCGGAGTTCCAGATTTGTATTTACCTGAATGGCTACATGTATAACCTGGATTATTATTATGTGGACA